>DULF01000176.1 GCA_012840535.1 Clostridiaceae bacterium | reverse complement strand
TGAGCGACAGGATTATCGTCATGCGGGAAGGCAGAATTACTGCAATTTTTGACAGGAAAGATGCGACCCAGGAGGCAATCCTTGAAGCTGCCATGGTGAACAGGGCTGAAAGGGAGCTTGCTGGAGTGCAGTAGAAAAAACAAGAGAAGGGGAACGTTTATGTCTGAATTAGCTTTGGAAAAGAAACTGAAAGTTACAAGTATTGGCAAGTTCAGAGAATTAGGGCTGCTGGTATTTATTATCCTGCTTTCTGTATTGGTGCAACTGCGCAATCCAAACTTTCTGACGCTGGAAAACATAAACGACTTGATTAAAAATACGGCGATTCTTAGTATTCTTACTGTAGGCATGATGCTTGTCATAGTTACAAGAGGAATTGACCTCTCCATTGGCTCAACTGTTGCCTTGTCGGGAATGATATCTGCTTTGGCGGTCAGTGCAAATCCGGATATACATCCCCTGGTTGCAATGCTGATCGGAACATTAATCGGTACGGTTTGCGGGGCCATTCTCGGGCTACTTGTATCGAAAGCGGGGATTCTTCCGATCATCGCGACCCTTGGAATGATGAATGCATACCGGGGACTTACCTTTATGATAAGCGGAGGAAGATGGGTAAGCGCGCACCAGATGCCGGCAAGCTTCAAAGGAATTGCCACAGGTTCACTTCTGGGAATTAATATTCTGATATTTATAGCTATTATCATATATATAATTTTTTACTACTTTGTTAATCACACAAGGACAGGAAGGCAGATATATGCTGTGGGGAGCAACCCGGAATCGGCCAAGATCAGCGGCATAAACACTGTCAAAATATTATGGATGGTTTACACAATTATGGGAGCATTGGCAGGACTTGCAGGTGTTTTGTGGGTTTCAAAATTTGCTTCCGCCCAGGGCGATACTGCGATGGGATATGAAATGAATGTTATTGCCGCTTGCGTTCTCGGTGGAGTTAACATTTCGGGAGGTTCCGGCAAGATTTCAGGAATTATTCTGGGTTCCCTCTTGCTGGGTATTATAAATAACGCTTTACCGCTCATCAATGTATCACCTTTCTGGCAGCAGGCAATTCAGGGCGTAATCATACTTGTGGCTGTAATAGTAAACGCTCTTGTAAAGAGAAACGTTGACAGGAAAAATCTAATGAGGAGGAAAATATAAACAATGGAGAAAAGAAGTATTGCTGCCCATAAAGAATTTAACCTTAAAAGCTTTTTCTTCCAGTGGGAATGGATGCTGGTGCTGATGCTTATTATTATAAACATCGTAAATGCATCTTTGTCACCGTATTATCTGAATTTCAGAAGCTTAATTGATGCTACAATGACATTCCTTGACAAAGCCTTTATTGTTTTACCTATGGCTTTCGTGATAATTCTGGGCGATATTGATATTTCAGTGGCATCGACAGTTGCACTTTCTTCAGTTGTGATGGCCGTTTCATATAACAATCTTGGATTGCCCATGGAGCTGGCTGTAATAATATGCCTTGTTGTAGGAACAATATGCGGCTTGATAAACGGGCTTCTCATAACAAAATTCAAAGAGTTGTCCGCGGTTATTGTCACCCTTTCCACGATGATTATTTACCGTGGAATTGCGTATATCATACTTGAAGACCAGGCGTCAGGTAAATTTCCCTCCTGGTTTAGCTTCTTCGGATGGGGATATGTGGGGGGAATTCCGTTTATCCTTATTGCATTTGCGGTTTTCGCTGTCATTTTCAGTATGTTGCTCCATAAAACGACTTTCGGCAGGCGTGTTTACGCAATAGGCAGCAACATCACTGCAAGCAGGTTTTCAGGTGTGCAGGTTGATAAAATCAAAGTTATAATCTTTACCATGACAGGTTTTATGTCTGCCGTAACAGCCCTGTTTCTTACTTCCAGGATGGGAAGTACAAGACCGAACGTGGCGACAGGCTATGAACTTGATGTGATAGCTATGGTCGTACTCGGCGGCGTCAGCACGACCGGAGGAAAGGGGAGGATTATCGGTACGATATTGTCAATTTTCGTTATAGGCCTTTTGCGTTACGGGCTTGGACTCAAAAATGTGCCTGCTCAGGCGCTGCTTGTTATAATAGGCTTGCTTCTTATATTCGCAGTAATGATTCCGAACATAAAAATAAACACGGCTAAAGTGCGGAAACTTCATAAAACTGAAGCTTAAGAGAGTTTGAAGTATCTTGCTGACTAATAAATAATTTGTTAAGAAGGCAGAGCTCAAGCTTTGAAGCTTTAGTAAGAGGCATTTTTACGCCCAAAACAGTGGGTTATAATGTAAATTATGCATGATTATGGTATATACAGCAGTCGAATGACTGCATTGTATATAAAAATAACTATAAAAATAAAAGGGGGCAAAAATTATGAGAAGGATTTTAGCGGTGATTATTTCACTCGCGCTGATTGTTTCTCTATTAGCCGGATGTGGCGGTAATAAGTCACAGGAGCCGGCAAGCACCGGAGAGACAGCAAAAACTCAGGAGACAGAAAAAACTCAGGAGTCAACAAAGACTGAGGAGACAGCAAAGGACCAGGAGCAGAAAGAAGCCGGGGAGGATAAACCGATAATTGCCATTATTGTCAAGAGTACGGGAAATCCTTTTATGGAGAAAATGGCGGATGGATTTAAGGAAGCCGTTAGTGAATGCGGCGGTGAGACAATTGTCAAGGCACCGGACCAACCGACGGCTGAAGCCCAGATTCAGATGATTGAAGAGCTTATAGCTCAAAAAGTCGATGCAATAGCAATATCCGCAAACGACCCGGATGCTCTGCAACCTGCTTTGCAAAAAGCCATGAATTCAGGTATCAAAGTCCTTTCTCTTGATTCTGCCGTGAAAGCCCAGAGCCGTATGGTTCATATCCAGCAGGCAGACCCCGAGAGAATTGGCCGTGTTCAGATTCAGGCTATATATGAGATGATCGGCGGCAAAGGAGAAATAGCTATATTAAGTGCTACTTCACAGGCAACCAATCAGAACACTTGGATTGAATGGATGAAGAAAGAACTTGAAGATCCAAAATATAAAGATGTAAAACTTGTAAAGATTGCATATGGTGATGACTTGAGAGACAAGAGCGTTTCGGAGACAGAAGGTTTGCTGAAGTCATTCCCGGATCTCAAAGGGATAATTGCTCCTACAACAGTTGGTATTGCTGCGGCAGCCAAAGTCCTTACTGACAAAGGCCTTAAGGGAAAAGTAATGCTGACAGGCCTGGGACTGCCAAGCGAAATGGCAGAGTACATTGAAAGCGGAGTCTGCCCATGGATGTACCTGTGGAATCCTATTGACCTGGGATACCTTGCAGGTTGCGCTGCTGACGCACTTGTAAAAGGAACTATTACCGGAAAAGTCGGGGAGAAGTTTAATGCAGGAAGACTTGGCGAGAAAGAGGTAATCCAGGTTGGGGACGGAACAGAAATTATGCTTGGCGACCCGTTCAAATTTGACTCTTCAAATATAGCTGAGTGGAAGAATGTATATTAATTAACAGTATTATTAAAAAAACATATGGCAGAAATTGTACAATTTCTGCCATATGTTTTTTTGTTTCTGCATCGTACATTATATTGTCCATTGATTGTTAATAATGCCTACCAGATACCACTTGCCTTCATACTGCTCAAATACAAGGCGGAGGCTCTTCCAGTCCATGCCTTCGTATTCTGGATTAAATCCGGGGAAATAATATTCAACGACTATGGGATTGTCATAAACCTCGAATTGGTTTTCGAGCGCGTTGCCCGTGCTTAATACTTCATTATAGCCAATCTGTTCGGCATTTTTAAAATCTGCCGAGTATATAAACTTTTCATAGTAGCTGCTGGGTGTTAATTTAATTTCATCTCCTGTTCCGTCGTAATAACCCCATAAATAGACATTTTTATCTTCAAAGAAATTTTTCATCCCTTCTTTTGTAATAACAACGTCTTTTTCCACTGATACATAGGTGTATGGAGTAAACCTTACGCCTTTAACCGGGTGGACATAATCTGAAATTGTTTCTGCGTCCTTTACGCTGATTGCATGAATCAGCTTGTCAGCAGTTTCCTTAATAATTTCTTCGGCCTTTTCCGGTTTAATAATATCCTTTCCCTGGCTGAGCTCCTCCAAATCAAAGTTTATAACGGTTTTTAACTGGCTTTCATCGATTTTATTGCTTTCATCTTCCTGCACAACTAAAATGCTGATTTCGGCCTTATATTTTCCTGAAGTCAGTTTCTCACCTTTTTTATTTGTCATATCCCATTCATCCTGCCACTTTATGGACTCACCTGGGTTAATGGTTTTCATTACAAGTGCCATTGTAAAGAATTTACCGTCCGAGTACCTGTAAACCTCTTCGCCTTTTTCGTCGGTTATAGTTAATTCAAACTGCTGCCCCGAGCCAAACATTAGCTCTTTCGGCTCATTATAGTGATTTATCAACTCAAACTCAAACAGCACTTTGTCATTGTTTAATTTGCAGCTTCCCTTAGTCTCAAACTTTTCCTCGCTAATTGGCTGAGTACCAGTATTTAATTCTTCTTTAATGGCTTTATCTGTATTGTACAATAATGTTGCCAGTTCACCGTAAGTAGTATTGGCTTTGGGGTCAAAAATTCCTGCACCTTTTCCCTTGGCTATATTTTTCATATATGCTATAGTTACGGCATGGCTGTATTTTGGATTTATTTCCGCTGTATCCGAATAAATCAACATTTGAATAACTGCGATATCGTTCAAGTTCTGCCCTGTTTTCTCCGCCCATATTTTGGCAAATTCGTAGACGACCGCTTCCCTGGTTGTTGAATCGGGCTTTCTGTTATATTCTTTGTCGATTACCAGCCTGACGGCATTTTGAAAATCTTCAATACTAATGGCAGAGTTAAGGTCTTTATCCTTAAAAATTGCCTCTATGTCATATTCTTTTGATAACTCATCCAAGAATTTTTCTGCCCAATGGGCGGGTTTATTGACAACAGTTGCAGCCACTTTATTTTCAGGCGGGGTTGTCCATACGTTTACGGCCTGTGAAATCAGAGGAACTGCCAAAACTGTACATGCTACTCCTGTTATTACAATATTTCTAAGTGTGCGTTTTTTCATGAAAACCACATCCTCCTCAATATCGTTTTTATTTTTGCTAATTTTTATACTTTTAGACGGAGAAATTTTTACTTTGTTCCTTGCCTGAGGATTTTTTCATAATTTTGTAATAAATACGGGTCAATATATAAAAGATTTGTTTGCGGAATTGCCGGAAAAGCAGTCAAATTGGCACAATTTCCCTGATGCAGAATATTATATATTATGTAAAGCTGTAAAGGAGGGAGTTGTTTTGTTATCAAGGCAGGAATTTATTAAAATATCCATAGAGACAAATCTTTTTTTTCAAAGAATCATGAAGGAACATTTATTTTTTATACAAACCAATCTGCAACCGGTTAACCATGCATATATTGCAGAAGCCAATATGTTAAAACAGGGCTTCGAAAAGCTTTTGGCCGAAACCGTGCACTATGCTCGAGGGGTAGTATCCGAAGACGCTCTTCAATCAAATGAAATTGTAACTCCCTATACTCTCAGGGCAGAAGAAGTAAGTTCAATGTTAACCGGCGCAAGTCTTGACACAGGAATCACCAGGAGTGAATATAAACTTGCAGGCACTCCGAATTGTTATTATACTGAATGGCTGGAAAATGCAGTATACGGATTAAATGGGAGATCATGCTTTCTGCTTGAAAAAGTAATTGTATTTAAAAAGAAACTGCTGGCTCTGGCGTCAGGGTGCAAAATATTTATTGACCTATACCAGGAATTGTTAGAACATATTACCTATGAGGCAGAATACTACATGGAAATACTGAGATCTCTCCAGGCCAGAACCCTCCCAAAGAAAACCCTATGCGAAGAACTTAACTTCTGGAACCATGTAATGGGTGATCATGCCGAGTTCATTGACGGAATGCTGGATCCAACGGAAAAAAGCCTGAAAGAAACTGCAAAGGCTACCGCAGAGACATTTGAAAAGTTAGTGGAAAATTGTGTTGAAGCCGCTGAGAATCAAATTATTAACAGAAGCTTGGAATCCACAGAAGAAATAAGGGATTTTAAAAGAGCATCCACAGAAGGTATATTAAATTGCAAAATTAAATCCATTATTCCTCCGTTACTGGCAGACCATGTATTGCGAGAGGCTAATCATTATTTGAGGTTGTTAAAGATGATGAAAAAATAAAAATTTATATGGATATTGATAAAAATTGATAAAAAAGTGATAAAAAAACTTGATTTTGCCCCGGTAATGCAATACATTTATCTTAATTGATTCAGGAATTTGGGAGGTATGCATTATCAGGGCTTTTTTAGGAATTGATTTTGACCGTGGATTGAAAAACAGGATTTTTGAACTTCAGCAGAGAATAAGAAAGTATGCCATAAAAGGAAGATGGAAGTATATCGATAATTTCCATTTAACTTTGAAGTTCCTTGGCGAGATAGATTTAAATCAAATACTGCAAATAGATGAAGCTTTAAAAGAAATTTGTATTGAGCAAATGCCTTTTAGCCTGGAATTATCGGATATGGGTATATTTAAAGGAAAAGAAAGCATCAGGGTTTTATGGCTTGGACTTTCAGGAGAAGTTCAAAAACTGCAGCTTCTGCATGAGAAAATAGATAAGGCTCTTGCTCCGATAGGTTTCATGCGTGAAAGCAGGAAATATACACCTCATGTTACCATTGGGCAGGACATTATATTCGAATGTGATTTTGAGCAGATCAGAAGCGAACTGGGTAAAGTGTTGTCGGGCAGAATTGCAGTAGACCGCTTATATCTTTTTAAAAGCGAACAGGTCAATAATAAGCGGGTTTATACCAAAATATCGGAATACAAGTTTTCCGGCAGGTAAATGCCAACGGGACAGCAAAGCGCGGCGGACGGAAACTGTGCATAGTGATAAGTTATTGAGCAGTTTGTCTTAATATTTTAATTCTCTTCTATATGACAAGTGAATAGAATATAAGGAAGTTAATGAAATATAGGAGGTTTGGGAAATGAGAAAAACTGTTTTGTGTTTATCACTTTGTTTGCTTGTAATGATTATAGCAAGTTCTTCCGTTTTTGCATCCGGAGAAATTATGGAAGCGCCCTATGTAGATATAATAATTAACGGCAACATTGTTTCATTCGACGATGTGCCTGTTTTTTTAAACAACAGGGTACTCCTTCCTTTAAGAGCGCTTTTAAGAAATCTTGGCGTAAAGGATGATGACGAACATATCATATGGAACGGACAAGAGAAGAGCGTCACCGTATATCATGACCATTTAAAAATTTATTTGAAAATTGGAGACAAGACTGCTTATATAAACAATGAAAAGGTTCAGCTGGATGCCGAGCCGGTTATATATAACAAAAACCAGAGGACTTACATACCTGTGAGGTTTATGTCCCAAGCCATTGGGAAGAAGGTAGCGTGGGACAATTTAACGAAAACGGTTTATGTAGCGGACGAAAGCCAGTATGAGAGTGTAAATGAAGTGTTAAATAGGGCAGACGCAGCTCTGGATGGTATTGGCAAGGCAAGGATAGACACAGTTATGGACGTAAATATGACGACAGCAATGGGCGAACAAACTTTCAAAATTAGTACGACTACTGAAATTGATATGCAAAACAAAATTATTAAAATGACTTCCATACTTCCTTTAGGAAATAGCATCCTGAAATTTGAATCTTACTACTTGAACAATGCTGAATACATCAAGAATGCTTATACAGGCAAATGGACCGGCAGGAAAATAGGAGAGGAGGAATTTGACAAACTGCTTTATGAAAATCTGAACATGGCTTCTATAAATGACAGGGACGTAATGTGTGCAGGGCTCATTGCAAAAGACGGTAGTGACCGGGGTCAAAGTGACGAAGATGAAATAGTATTGAAGGGAAATATCTGCCCTAAAAATATACTCGCTGTATTAGATGAAAAAATCGGCATAGGTAAATTTGAGCCTGAGAAATACCATGTATCCATGTATATCGTAAAAAGTACCGGCTTAATTAAAAAAATGGTAGTTGAAGCAGAAGGGAAATTTGTTACTGGTGCAGGTTCATCCGTGCTTGCTACAAGTACTGTAAGTGAATTTAAGGAACTGGACGGTAATTACAATATAACCATACCCAAAGAGGTACAGAGCATAAAGATTGAAGAATGAATTTTGCTTAAATCTTTCCATTTTTGCAGCACAGTGGTATAATATTATTATAATTAATAAGGCCACTGGAGAAATATATTCAGCTCTCCATGTTGGTGCATTTTTGACAGGGGTGAAAATTATGAGGACTGCTGCTGCAAGTGTAGACATTACTCCTCCGATAGAACTGCCTATTGGTGGGAATGTGAGGGACGACAATATTTCAAGAGGTGTACATGACAATCTTTACTGTGATATTGTTTTATTGGAAGAAAATGATGAGAAAGTTTGCTTTTTAGATTTTGACCTTCTTGCATTGGACTATAAAATGTGCAATTATATCAAGTCTGAAATAACAAAAAAGTCTGATATTGATTTTGAAAAGATAGTAATAACCTGCACACATACGCATTCCGGGCCCGATGTTGGTGATTTTTTCAAAGATGAAATTAACAAGGGATGTGTTGAGTATATTGAGAAGGTTGCGCAAATAGTTTCCGAAAGAGTAGGCAAAATGTCCAATGAACTAGAGGATTCAATTATAAAAATTTCAAAGAACTCCGTACATGACTTGAGTTTCAACAGACGGCTTGTTATGAAAGACGGTACGATGAGGATGAACTGGGAGGGCGTTGACCCTGATACTGTGGAAAAAGCAGCGGGACCAATAGATCCCGATTTGTTTGTAATTTCAATCTATGAGACTTCGGGAAAAATTAAAGCAATTATGGTGAATTTCACACTTCATCCCGCAATACTTGTAGGCAAGGATTGGCTTTATTCCAAGGATTATATAAATTATCTTAACAATTGCCTCAAAGACAGGCTGGGATATGATGTAGTCGTATTCTTTGCTAATGGCGCGGAGGGCAATATAAACCATATCAATTACCGGGACAAAAACCAGGATAGAGGGTTCAATGAGGCCAGAAGAATTGGCGAATCCCTTGGCAAATACGTTATGGACTCCATTGGTTCGGCTGAGAAAATTGAGGACGCCAGCCTGAAATGTTTGTCAGCGGTAATAAACCTTCCTTTAAGAAAAATATCAAAGGAAGAAATCGATAAGGCCCAAAAGCTTATTGAGGAGAGGGGAGATTACATCCCTTCACTTCTTGACGGGGTGCCGGATGAAGTCTACGCCAGGGAAATTATAAAGCTGAGCAAGATTAAGGATAAATATGTTGAAACACAAATACATGCAGTCAGAATAGGGGATAGTGTAATTGCCACTTTGCCAGGAGAGGTATTTGCAGAGTTTGGGCTGAGAATAAAAAAGGAATCTCCGTTTAAGAATACTCTTGTATTTGGGCTTGCAAACGACTGCGTAGGATATGTTCCTACGAATGAGGCTTTTGACGAGGGAGGTTATGAGATTAAAACAGCCACCACAAGCAAACTTGACAGGAACGCTGGAGATATTCTGGCTTCGGAGGTTATTAAACTTATAAAATCACTTTAAGGATAACAATGATTAATAAATTCACTGGATGAATTTAAAATTACAGGGCAGAAAAATATACTGCTCTGTAATTTTTTGATGTTAAAATGTTAAATGTTGAAAATGCACGTGTTTTTAATTGTTAATTCATTAACAATATGATATAATATCCTCAATATTGAGGATTTTTATTTTTTTGGGAGTTTTAAATTTTTAGAACACAAAGGGGTAGGATTGATGTATGAAGGTTAGAGATATAATCAGATTATTGGATGCTGAACTGCTTGTAGAAGGTAACTATCTTGATATGGATGTACATTCAGCTTGTGGCTCCGACTTGATGAGTGATGTAATGGCTTTTGTAAAGGAAAATGTTCTTCTCCTTACGGGACTGATCAACCCGCAGGTCGTGCGTACCGCGGAAATGATGGATATAAAGGTTATAGTATTTGTAAGAGGTAAGCATCCGGGGCAGAGTGTATTAGACCTTGCAATGGAAAAGGGAATTACAGTATTGAAAACAAACCACCCCATGTTTATCGCTTGCGGAAAGCTATATAGCGCAGGTGTAACAGGGCGGGGTGTATAGCTATGGATATAAATTCCATAAGACTTCATTATGAAATACCGGGGGATGATTTTACTATTGCCGGTGAAGCATCAAGCAATGTAAAAAAAATGCTAAACCAACTTGGTATTGCTCCTGATATTGTAAAAAAAACATCTATTGCGATGTATGAAGCTGAAATTAATGCGGTTATACATGCAGGCGGGGGCGAAGCGAATATTGAAATAACCGGTGAAAAAATAACAATTGTCATAAAGGACAACGGTCCAGGGATTCCCGATGTTGAACTTGCCATGCAGGAAGGGTATTCGACGGCCTCGGATTATGTCAGGGAACTTGGATTTGGAGCAGGTATGGGGCTTCCAAATATAAAAAGGTATTCAGACAAGCTTGATATCCAGACTGAGGTAGGGAAAGGGACTGTAGTAACAATAGTTGTAAACATTAATTAATGCTAAAAGTGGGGGCGTTGCAATGGAAACATACTTTCATTCGGTTACCCTTGATGAAAATAAGTGTATGGGCTGCACAAACTGTATAAAGCGTTGTCCTACTGAAGCCATAAGAGTAAGAAAAGGCAAAGCCAGGATAATAAATGAGAGGTGCATTGACTGCGGCGAATGTATCAGGGTGTGTCCTTATCATGCCAAAAAGGCTATAACAGACCCTTTTGATTCCATATATTCGTATAAATATAAAATTGCAATACCTGCGCCTTCAATCTACGGACAGTTTAAGCCTTCCTTTTCCAGAAATCAAATTCTCAATACATTGAAAGCAATAGGATTCGACTATGTTTACGAAGTTGCGAAGGCAGCGGAGGTTGTAAGTTTTGCCACAAGGGAAATTATTAAAAAAGACGGGTTTAAAAAACCCCTTATATCTTCTGCTTGCCCTGCGGTTGTAAGGCTTATACAGGTTAGGTTTCCGAACCTGATCGACAACATCCTGAAGCTCGAATCACCGATGGAGGTAGCGGCAAAGCTGGTAAAAAGTGAAGTAGTAAATAAAGGATACGCTCTGCCTGACGAAATCGGAGTTTTTTTCATCACCCCTTGTGCCGCAAAGGCCACAAGTGTAAAAGCTCCCTATGAAAAGGAACGTTCAAATGTAGACGGCGTAATTTCCATGAAAGATATTTATATTAAAATGCTTAATGCGCTCGACAGGCCTGAAGAAACCGACATTCTTGACAAAGCAGGATATGAGGGGATAAGATGGGCCGGTCCGGGCGGTGAGAGCACAGCCCTTGAAACTGACAAATTTCTTGCTGTTGACGGTATTCACAATGTTATCACAATTCTTGAGGAGATTGAAAGTGACAGGCTTGAGGATATAGATTTTGTTGAAGCGCTCGCATGTACAGGCGGATGCCTTGGGGGACCGTTGACTGTAGTTAATCCTTATGTGGCAAGAAAGAGATTAAGAAAACATGTAATTGAGGCAAAAGAAAAATCAATGCCAAAAACCTTTCAGGAAAAGTACGACAGTGACCTTGTATGGACTTCAGATATAAAGTACAGGCCTGTAATGAAATTGGATGAGGATATTATCAAAGCAATGAAAAAACTTGAAACCCTTGAAAGAATAAACAAAGAGCTCCCAGGGCTGGACTGCGGCGCGTGCGGAGCTCCAAGCTGCAGGGCCCTGGCTGAAGACATTGTCCGTGGAATCGCCAACGAAACTGACTGTATATTCAAATTAAGGGAGAAAGTAAGGGAACTTGCAATTCAAATGGCTGAACTTGAGGCAAAAATGCCTCCTGTTCTGGACAGGGAAAAAGGGAAGAGGTAGATTTATGACTGTTAAGGAGTTCGCACAAAAAACCGGCATGAAAGTTTTGGCCGGAGCTGATAGTATTGAAAAAGAAGTGACAGGCGTTTATGTATGTGACTTATTGAGCTGGGTAATTTCACATGCCGGTAAGGGAAATGCATGGATAACTGTCCACACAAACCTTAATATAGTAGCGGTCGCCATGCTTGCCGAGGTGTCATGCATTATTATACCGGAGGGTATTCCGGTAGAGGAAGCAACTCTTAAAAGGGCCGACCAGGAAGGAGTTATCATACTTGGCACAGATATGAGCGCTTATGAAGTCTGCGCCAATGCAGCCAAATATTTTGAAAAGGTGTATACATGAGAATTGCAGCGGATCTCCATATTCATTCTGCGTTGTCTCCATGCGGAGACAATGACATGACACCGAATAATATAATCAATATGGCATTATTGAAGGGATTGGATGTTATTGCCGTAACCGACCACAATTCCGCAGAAAATGTGGAAGCTGTTCTTCAATGTGCAAAGGGTAAGGATATTGTCGTTATTCCGGGCATGGAAATTGAAACAAGGGAAGAGATCCATGTCGTATGCCTTTTTCCGGATCTGGAAACGGTGTTGGAAATGCAGCATATGGTTTATGAAGCCCTCCCGGTCTTGAAAAACAGGGAGGACATTTTCGGAAAGCAGTTAATCATGGACAGTAATGATGATATCAAAGGCTGTGTTGACAGGCTGCTTCTTACTGCAACAGGTCTTGGCATTGAAGATGTTCATAAAACAGCGCAGGATTTGGGAGGAGTGATGATACCTGCCCATGTTGACAGGGAATCGTACAGTATTTTGTCCAATCTGGGTATGATTCCCGAACATCTTGGACTAAAATATCTCGAGATTTCAGGAATGTGCGATTTTATAAAACTTGCAGAAAAGATGCCTGAACTTAAAAAATACAGATTTATAAGGTCTTCTGACGCGCATGTGCTGGGGGATATTTTTGAAAGAGAGAGCTTCATTGAAGTAGATGAAAAAAGCGTTAAATGCCTGTTAAAACAATTCAGGGAAGGGACATAAACTTTTTGATTTCATCAAATCACACAGTTTATGTCCCATTCGGCGGAATTTTCCATGCCCCGTCCAATGGAATTTTTGTACCACATCCAATTATGATCCCTTGCCCCTTCCGATGAAATCTGAATTTGCATGCCAAATTACTCGAATCTCCGCTTTTTATTTATAACGAGCGCTACTGTAAAAAATGCCAGAGAAAAGCATAACTGTATTATCATGGCTGATAAAACGGGCTTAATATTATGGAAATTGAATTCAGTCAACCCGGCAATTTGGTCGTTTGCCTTTACAAACCAATAGGTAGGGGCAAAACTGGCAATTTTAAGGACAGAGCTCCCTAATAATTCTGCAGGGACAAATACTCCGCTTATAAAGCATAACCCAAGAGTAACCACATTGCTGACTGCAGGTACTGCACCCGGACTTTTGACCAGATTTCCTATTAAATAACTTATGCTGGTACCGCAAATTGTAAAAACAAAGGAGTTTATTATAAAGTAAAAAGTGTTTAAATTCAGGCTGTTATTTATGTTGACTGCCAGACAGAATATAACCATAATAATCCATGCCGAAACTGAAAACACCAGTATTGCCAGTATGAATTGCAGGTTAATATTGTTTGCGCTGAGCGGTGAACAGGCATTTCTTTTTCTCAAATCATTATTGTAAAATGTAAGTATTATGGCTGATATTCCCAGGATGAGCACAGCCAGCAGCGAGTATGCCAGATAGTTGAAGTAGTAATTTGCGTAAGCATGGTTTGCCGGTTTGCCGTTTTTGGTTTTTAATTCAACCGTTGAGTAAATGGACAAGTCCGCTTCCAGATGCTTAACCAGGGATTCCTGTGATATGTCTTTTAATTGCTGAACGTATAGCCTGGCAATATTAAAATATTTATCAATGCACAAATCCACATAGGTATTGCTTATTGAGTTGGGAACGGTTATCTTTTCAAGCCTTGCATTTTCACCCTTCATAAAGCTTTCCGTGAAACCTTTGGGAACACGCACAATGTAAGTAACCCACCTGAAAAACAGGGCATCGCTCAATGCCTCCTTTTCATCAGGGAGACTGACGAAGTTGGCAATCTTGCCAAGTTCCTGTCTGAGCCCGTCGATAAGAGGGGTTTTTTCCTCGCTGATAAATGTAATATTGGTTTTTTTCTGGCTGAAGATACTATGTTTCTGTTGTTCTGCTGAAGTGCTATGGCTTATAATCAGAGAAACAACCAGGAAAATAACTAAATATATAAGCATTGACGGTATTTTCTTTTTTAGAATTTTAAGGCACAGCTTAAAGACTTGCATATTTACGCCTCCTTATTATCAGGTAAGTTCCCCCGCTGAACAAAATAATGAAGATGCAGAGAATTCCAATGTTAACTGCAAACCTGGAAAAGGTGTCGTAATAATAAAGACAATAGAAAGCATCCGTCAACAGATTCAGAGGATTCAGATATGAGAGAACCGGTACATTCCGGGCAATTATATATTTCATATCCTGATACATCATACCCGCCAGAAAAGAACCGGTCATACTTACACCTATCATAAGTGCGATTTTAATGCTTTCTGATTTTTTTACAACTGCGCTTACAAACGCACCGAAAGAAATTCCCGTAATGGAACCGATGACTGTGGTTAACAGTACAAGACCTGTTTTTGAACCAAAATCGATATTGAGGACAAAACGTAAAAATAACAGCAATATAAACATTTCAAAAAGATGGATGGTTAATGACGCACAAGCGCTGTATATAAACGTTTTCAATTTATGAACGGGAGCTGTGTTAACCCTGGCTGCAAGAGGCGAAATATCTGCCTGTATATCCGTTATTTCACGCATTCCCAAAAAGCATCCGTAAAAACATGCCATTGCAATCAGTGCATAGAAGTAGTTCAGTATATCATTAGGCTCGGCGTTTGTAACCGACACCTCCTTAATATATTGCCGGCGGTCACTCAAGGTTCCGAACAACTCCTGCATGCCTGCAGGGTTTTCAAGAAGTATGGAATTTACAGAAGAAGCTGTTTGTAAATAATTATCAATGAAACTCTTTATAATAGCCTGATTCATGCCTGATTTACTGACGACAAGCCTTATTGGTTCTTCAACAACTATATATCCTTCAATTTCATTATCAAAAAGCAACCGGTCAGCTTCAGCATTTGAAACCACAGTCATGTTAAAAAGCCTGTCATCACCTTTTGACACTTCATCCAGAGCTGCCTTGAAATAATGATTGTTTTGATAACCTTCATCGTCTACAACTGCAATATCTATTGCTTTGAATATTTCTCCGCTGTTAATATTGGATAAGGCCATATTGAAAAACACAGCCATAAACAAAGGAAACACAATGGTCCAGAATATTGTCTCCCTGTCCCGGAAAAGACATTTTAATCTGTTAATATAAATGTGAGCAAACATAACCGTTCCCCTCTCAATCCCTTAATTCCTTGCCTGTGATTTCCAAAAAAACATCATTTAAGGTCGGAAGCTCGGAATATATCTTGCCGAACCGGATTCCTTCCCTTTTGATAAAATCAAGAATAATTTCAAGATTGTTTGTACTTTTGCCTGACTTGATTTCAAGTATTTGATTCTTGCATGCGACAGAAATAATATTTGGCAGTTTGCGAAGCTTTGTTATCTGTTCGTCTGATATGCCGTAGGTCTCTACTGTAATCTTTTCACCCATGCTTATCATTGCCTTAAGTTCTTCCTTCGTGCCCGTAGCTATTGCCCTGCCTTTGTCAAGAATCATTATACGGCTGCAGATTTGCTCAACTTCTTCCATATAGTGAGATGTGTATATTACTGTTGCGCCTTGACTGTTCAGTTGCAGGATTCCCTCAAGGATTTTGTTTCTGCTCTGAGGGTCTACGGCAACGGTAGGTTCATCCATAATGATTAATTTTGGCTTATGCGCAATGCCGCAAGCTATATTTAATCTTCTCAGCAAACCTCCGCTAAGTTTTGCGGGATAGAACTTTATAAACTCGCCCAGCCCGACAAACTCAATGGCTTCATCAACAAGGCGTTTTCTTGTGCTTTTATCATTTACATATAGCCCGCAAAAATAATCAATGTTTTCATATACGGTCAGTTCGTTATAAACGGCTACATTCTGCATGACAATCCCAATATTGCGCTTGATATCGTATGCCTCCGGAGACATGGGCCTGCCGAATATTTCCACGCTGCCTTTATCGTACTTAAGCAGTGACAATATGCAGTTGATAGCCGTTGTTTTGCCGGAACCGTTTGGACCGAGCAGTCCGAACACTTCGCCTTCATTTACAG
>DULF01000175.1 GCA_012840535.1 Clostridiaceae bacterium | reverse complement strand
GTCACCAGCACATGTAAGTCCTGCAGGACCTGAACCTATCACCGCAACCTTTATTCCAAGCTTCTCTGCCTGCTCGGTTTTTACCTCCTTGTTTGCCATGTACCAGTCTGCTGCAAATCTTTCGAGTCTGCCTATCGCTACAGGCTCCCCTTTTTTCCCTCTGAGACACAACTGCTCACACTGGGTTTCCTGGGGGCATACCCTTCCGCAAATTGCAGGCAGACTGTTTGTCTCCTTTATCTTATCATATGCTTCCTCAAACTTCCCTTCAGCAATAAGTTTTATAAAATCCGGTATTTGCACATTTACAGGACATCCTGCAACGCAAGGCCTGTTCTTGCATTGAAGGCACCTTTGAGCTTCCTCCCTTGCCATTTCCTCAGTATATCCAAGCGCAACCTCAAGGAAATTTTTATTTCTGATATTTGGGTCCTGCTCGGGCATTTTTACTTTTTTCGGGGACATATTAGGCATTATTCCCACCTCCTGCGCTGCCGTAAATTCTGCATTCATGCGCTTCATCAGAAATTTTTTCTTCTGCCTTATACATCAGCTGCCTTCTCATCGCCTCATCAAAATCTACTTCGTGTCCGTCAAAATCAGGACCGTCCACACATGCAAACTTCGTCTTGCCTCCAACAGTAATACGGCAGCCGCCGCACATGCCTGTGCCGTCAATCATGACAGGATTCATGCTGACTATTGTTTTTATACCATACTGCTTTGTCAGATTACTTACAACCTTCATCATTATAAGCGGACCTATAGCTATTACCAGGTCGTACTTGTTTCCTTCTTCCAAAAGTTTCTTCAAAACGTCAGAAACGAAACCCTTTGTACCATTCGAACCATCGTCAGTGGTTACAAACAGTTTCGTGCTTACCGCAGCCATCTCTTTCTCCAGTATAATTAATTCTTTATTTCTAAACCCCAATATGGAATGAACCTCTGCACCCATGGAATGCAATTTTTTTGCCTGGGGATAAGCTATTGCCGTACCAAGTCCGCCACCAATTACCGCCACCTTTTTATAGCTTTCAAGGTGTGAAGCCTGTCCAAGCGGGCCTACAAAATCAAGAATCTCTTGTCCTTCTTCTAAAGTTCCCAAAAGTTTTGTGGTTTTGCCTACTTCCTGGAATATTATCGTAACAGTGCCCTTTTCACGGTCAAAATCAGCAATTGTTAACGGAATTCTTTCGCCGTCTTCATATATCCTCAAAATAATGAACTGGCCCGGCTCCGCTTTTCTGGCTACATGCGGGGCTTCAACTTCCATTAGTTTGACAGAAGGATTCAACACTTCCTTCCTAACTATTTTATACATTAATTAACCTCCTTAAATTATTTGCATAATGTATACATTAGTCTCGCCAGTTCTATTTTATATCTCTTACAGTTTTTAGTCAACCGGAATGAAGCACAGTGTTAAAATGCTTACGGGAAGGAGTGTCCCTTTACCTTATACTCCCTTAAGTACAGCACTTCGTCGGAAAATGTATGTCCGCTTATGCATCTATTTGACAATCTGTTTCAACGTTTCTGCGTCTTTTAAAAACTGTTCGGGTCTGTCGTCCTTCACAAATTCCAGCATGCAAAAGCGGTCGCCTTCTATAGACTTCACTACCTCCATATATTTTCTCCATGTATCCACACCTTGAGCGAGAGGCAGCCTTTCAAGCATATCCCAACAGAATATGTGAATATTGCTAAGCCACGGTAAAATCTGCTTCAATCCGTTTATACAGCTATCAAAATCAAGCCCTACCGGTGGCTGCCAATAGCTTTTTACATTACCTCTGCCAACTTCTTTCATCAACTTCACTGCAGATTCGCTGGTATCTGTAAGAGTATTGGCGTGGTATTCGAAAGAAACAGTTAATCCGTGTCTTTTTGCCAAATCAGATATTCTGATTGCCTCGGCAACAACATTGTCCCACCATGCTTCATCAGCATCACTGGAACCACGGTCTCCGGCCCAAACCCTGATGATCGGCGCCTTCAATGCAAGTGCCGTATCAATCACCATCTCAAAGGGTATTCCCTGCTCTTTCTCACAACCTACTTTGTAATAAGAACCATAAGCTGCAACTTTCAGACCAGCATCGGATGTCATTCTGTAAACCTCTTCTGCTTTCCTGATATCGCCATGGGGTACATGTATATCTCCACCCCATTCTATTCCGTCCAGTCCGGCTTTTTCCACCAGAGAAACAATCTCTTTAGGGGACAAATTGCGAAATGTTATCGAAACAAGGCCGGTATAAAACATAAAAAATAAAAACCTCCATTTTTTATTTTATTTATAATTCTATTATGCCATCGTTTCCAACATTTTTAAAGTTACACTGTATTTCAGCTTTTCACCTTTTACATACCGCTCAAACTCTTCAGCTATATAGCAGCCCATCCTTTCTATTTCCTTGCCCATACTGCCCGCTATGTGGGAAGTAAGTATCACGTTTTCCATTCTATAAAACTCGCTTTCAGGCTCAGGAGGTTCCGGATCTGTTACATCAAGAACGGCGGTTCTGGTAGGAACCTCTTTCAATGCCGCAATTAAGTCCTCCTCTACCACCTGGGCTCCCCGCCCGGTGTTGATGAACGTGGCGTTAGGCAACATGCAGCTAAAATGTTCTTTATTGAGCATTCCAACCGTAGCAGGAAGGTTTGCAATGTGATTTGAGATTGTCTGGCATTGTGAGAAAATCTCCTTCAATGTGGCCTTTTTCACTCCCAGCTCCTCCGCCCTTTCATCAGAGAGAAATGGATCATACACCAGCACCTGGACGTTGAAAGGTTTTAAAAGTTCAATAACCTTTGTCCCAATCATACCTGCTCCCAGTATTCCAATTTTGACTGTGTAATTGCCTGGAAAAGACCTTGAATACTCTCTAGCTGAAAAATAATCCTTTTTTGCCCTGGGAGCATTCTGAAAAAAGCCCTTGTTTGCCAGAAGAATCTGGGCTAACGTATATTCAGCAACAGGTATTGCATTTGCTGCCCACGCACTGACAACTACTATGCCTTTCTTTAGGAATGGACGGGCAAAGTATTGGACACTGCCTGCAGCATAAAAAACCGCTTTCAGTTTGGGAAAGTATTGGGAAATCTCTTCTTCCGACAACATGGGCATTCCCCATGTCGCAAATGCAACCTCTACATCCTTCAGATATTCCTTGTGCTCTTCAAGGTTGTCACTGTCAATCAGTTCCGGATATATTTCCGCATATTTGCTTATTACATTCAAACTGTCTTGTTCAAAAACACTGTCTATCAATTCTCTGTTGTACCCTTGTGACATAAACACTGCCTTTAACATAAACTCACCTCATCAAGAACTGAATACCTTTTTTAAACAATCATTTCTTATCCTGCAAAATATGCTGCAATGGCTGTTAAAATAATCTTTTTTTGTAATTATATCTTTATTTAACTTTATATACTATAATTTATTTGTAACATTATTAACCTTTTTTGCTATTTCGTTTATCCATTTTGGGAACTTGATTCCCTACTTTTCTTCCAAATTCTATATTTTGATATTATAATAAATATACATAAGTCTTATGGATTTCTTACTTTGAATTTGAAAAGGAATTAAAGTATTGAGCAATCAGAAGTATATAAAGTCATGAGGTACATAGTGTAAAATATAATTATTAAGCAATTTGCAAGGAGTGATATTGTTGAAGGTGTTCCAACCTGACTATACCAATGTAGTTAAGGCGGCCTACAATATAAAGTCTGAAAGAATGCCCCTTTATGATCACAAAGTTTCTGTTAAAGTCATGGAAGAAATACTCGGGAAAAAATTCGGTGATTTATATAACGGAAACACCAGTGAAAAGAGAGAGTTTTTCAGGAATTATAACAATTTTTTTAAGGAAATGGGCTACGACACAGTATCCTTCGAATGCACTATTAGAGCTGTGATGCCTGGAAGTGGTGCGTTAGACAAGCATATACCCGGAGCTATAAGAAACAGGTCAGATTTTGAAAAATATCCATGGGATTCCGTGCCTCAGTTGTATTTTGAGAAATATTCCGGGTATTTCCAATTGCTTTCAGAAGAAATGCCTGAAGGAATGAAAGCAGTAGGAGGCCCTGGAAACGGTGTATTTGAGTGCGTGCAGGATGTTGTAGGATATATGGATCTGTGCTATATTATGGCTGATGACCCCGACCTTTATGATGACCTTTTTAATGCAGTCGGAAGCATGATGTACAAAATATGGGAGCAATTCATGGAAAGGTTCAGTGACGCATATGCTGTGCTAAGGTTCGGTGATGATCTTGGATTTAAAACTTCGACCCTGCTTCCTCCTGAGCACATTAAAACAAAAATAATACCCTGGTACAAAAAAATAATTGAGCTTGTGCACTCCTACAATAAGCCATTTTTGCTCCACTCCTGCGGAAAAATAATTGATGTAATGGATGACCTTATAAACGTGGCTAAAATTGACGCAAAGCATTCCAATGAAGATATCATCGCTCCCATTTCCTTCTGGATAGACAATTATGGAGACAGGATAGGTATTTTCGGCGGCATTGACACCGACGTATTATGTGAGAAGAACGAGGATGAAATAAAGGAGTATACAAAACAGGTTATAAGCTGTGCTGCCCGTGCAAAAGGCTTCGCCCTTGGGTCAGGCAATTCAATTCCTGATTACGTGCCTGCAAAAGGTTATCTGGCCATGGTTGAAACAGCAAGAAAAGCCAGAGGCGAGTAGGGAACACCTCTTGACGCACAGCACATAAGTTGGAAAGTAATGTCAGATATGTTAATCGAAAGGGGACACCCCTCGATGTAAGGAACTCAGGGAGAGAGGAGCGTCTCCTTCCCTTATGGTCATTCCTTGACGTTCAGTCTCCCGGTTTACCTAACCACTCTCCCGGAGCCGCCGCCTTCCATCAGGTTCCTCACTTCGCTCACTGATACGTGGTTAAAATCTCCTTCTATTGAATGTTTAAGACATGAAGCCGCAACCGCAAATTCCAGGGATTCCCTGGGATGATATCCGCTTATCAGGCCGTATATCAGCCCTCCGGCAAAGGAATCTCCGCCACCTACTCTGTCAACTATGTGTATCCGGTAATTCTTCGAGAAATAAAACTCATTTCCGTCATAAAGCATAGCAGCCCAATTATTGTCTGACGCAGATATGCTGCCTCTTAAAGTAATAGCGACCTTTTTAAATCCAAATCTCGTGTAAAGCTCATCTGCCACCTTTTTATAACCTTCATTGCTGAGCTTCCCGCTTGAAATATCGGTATCATCAGCTTTTATTCCGAATACCTTATCTGCATCCTCTTCATTGGCAATGCAGACATCAACGTACTGCATCAGCCCTCCCATTACCTGTCCTGCCTTCTCTGATGGCCATAGGTTTTTCCTGTAGTTCAGGTCGCAGCTTACAGTCAGTCCCTTTTCCTTTGCAACTTTACATGCTTCAAGTGTAATACCGGCCAAATTGTCGCCGAGTGCTGGAGTTATGCCTGTAAAATGGAACCATTCGGCTCCCTCAAGAATCCTGTTCCAGTCAAAATCCTCAGATTTTGCCTGGGAAATGGAAGAATATTTTCTGTCATATATAACCTTTGAAGGCCTTTGGGAAGCACCTTTTTCCAAAAAATATATTCCCAGCCGTTCCCCTCCTTTGGCAATAAAGCCCGTATCTACTCCGTACCTTCTCAGTTCGTTGACCGCTGCCTGCCCTATGGGATTATCCGGCACTTTCGTCACATAAGCCGTATCTATGCCGAAATTAGCCAATGATATACAAACATTTGCCTCTCCTCCTCCGTAAACCACGTCAAACGAGTTTGCCTGGACAAACCTCAAATATCCAGGTGGAGAAAGCCTTAACATAATTTCTCCGAAACCTACCACTTTAGCCACACAAATTCCCCCTCTTTACACAATTATTTCTTTCCTCATGTATGCATTCCAGACATTTTCAAACCAGTTATCTTCCGAAGGTACAGGCCGTACAGGCTTCCAATAGGCTCTACATTTGTATTCCCCGTTTTCTTTCAACAGTTCCATTTCGCATGTTAAGTTAAGGAGTTCTCCATTATCCAGTGAGAACCTGAATTCTTCAGGTAGCCCGGGAATAGGCAGCTTACCCTTCTCATCCCTCACCAGATATGAGCCTCTGCTTTTTCCGCCTTTTTCAATGTATTCCTTGATTGCATTCAGATATACAAACTGTGAAATTAAAATATCCCGGTTTTTAAATACATGAGGAAGATCCTTAATCCCGCTTACTTTCACATTGTTGTCGAACTCTTTCATATCTTTCAGGCAATCCTTAATGGCCGCTGTAACACCTTCAAGAGACCGTATATGGTCTCCTGCCCTTGTCATTCTCACCTGGAAGCTCTTTCTCATCTGCTGAATGTTGGATGATGAGCACTTGTTGGAAACATAGCGCTTTGCCGTTTCAACCTTTTCAATGACCTGTCTGCCTACAAGGTTCACAAATTCCTCAGTTGCAACAGGATCCTCCATATAATTGGCCGTTATATACTGGGCTGCCCTAAGGCTTCCTACCTGAGTCGAATTTAAAGCAGTCCCTCCGGGCCTGTACACGCCGAAAGTCCCGTTCACTTCACCTACAGGGAACAGGTGTTTTATATTGCTCTCCCACCATATATTGCCTGCCAGGCCGCCATTGTTATGTTGCGCGCATACTGCTATTTCAAGGTATTCCTTTGCCAGATCTATGCCATTGTTTTTATACAAATCAATAGCCGGCTGGTTCATCTTTTGTAGTCTTTGAATAGGAGTTCCGAAAAGGGCTCCCGAGTTTTTCAAATAATTATATGCTTCTTCACCCAGGAGTGAAAAATCCAGTTCCCCGTTTTTACTTCCCCATGACGGATTTTTCGTAAAATCCAGGAAGACCCGTCTTCCCTTGATCTGGGTTTCGTTATAAACCAGTATATCTATTATGGATGATCCAAAGTTTTCAACCTTTCTCGGGTCAAATGGCCACTGGTAGCCCTTGAGAAAAATGTCATCCAGCATTTTGCCTGGGCTCTCAAAGTATTCCTCAAGGAATTCCTTCTCGTCGCTCCCGTCATGGTTTGTGGATACATATCTTGGGATAACCTGCTGGTATGTGCCTGAAAGGTTCCATCTGAATTTTATGGATGCCAGCCCGTACTGGGATTCAGTAAGGTTTATTCCTCTGGCTCCGGCCTCGAATGCAACTCCGGAAGCTCCTGTCTGGCTTTCAGGATAGACTGAAGTCAGGTACATGCCTGCAGGTCCTCCGGTTGCGTAAATGATATTGGTGCAGTTGAACAGTGTAAAGCCCATATTAGGCTTTTCAAGTTTATTC
>DULF01000174.1 GCA_012840535.1 Clostridiaceae bacterium | reverse complement strand
CAAGGATGATAAAGTCATAGTCCCGGCATTTCTGCTCTGCCAATCTTGTCAGAAGGTCAAACACGTCCTCGCACAGAAAATCCATTTTTCCGTCCAGCCCGTTGCGTACTGCATTTGCTTTTGCCATTTCAATGGCTGACTCTGAGATATCCACGCACGTCACATGCTCTGCTCCGCCAAGTGCTGCATTAAGGCCGAAGGAGCCAGTATGAGTAAAACAGTCCAATACCCGCTTTCCCCTTGCAATCCGGGCTACGGCGGCCCGGTTATACTTCTGGTCCAGGAAAAAGCCGGTTTTCTGCCCGTTTTCAACATCTACCAGGTATTTTACGCCGTTTTCACATATTTCCGTCACGGTGGATTCCGGCACAGGCATGCCATCTGACC
Organism: Clostridiaceae bacterium; assembly: GCA_012840535.1. GTDB lineage: Bacteria > Bacillota > Clostridia > Acetivibrionales > DUMB01 > DULF01. The sequence goes on along the minus strand of DULF01000174.1, from coordinate 38,202 downwards.
GGTACCAGTCCTTATACTCCGGCAGCCCTTCCCGTGCACGCAGGGCAATGTCATTGCGCTCATAAATGCCGGTAACAGCTTCGCCCATTTCGGTAAGCACATCCCAAAGGGCACGGTAAATTATATCCTTTACAAGTTCCATACCGAGGCAGGTGATTTGCACTGAAAGAATACTGCCGTAACGGTCCACTGTCAGTCCGGGCATCTGGTCAGCCTCACCATGGATCAGGCGGCAACAGGCAAAGTCTGCGCCAGGCATAACGGTTTTTCGGTAATGAACGGCATACTCCACGCGGCGGCGCCAAAAGCGGGCGTCAAATACATCGTTGGCATTGCGGGAAATAAGCCGGACGGTAATCTTGCTGGCACTGTTGTAAAAGCCTGTACCCATAAAGGCATTCCCGGCAAATACATCAACCAGCCGGCCGTTTTGAGGCTCGCCTTCTGTTTTGCGGATTTCCTCCCCATATATCCAAGGATGCCCGTTTTTGACACTGCACTCCGCCTTGTGAGATATCATTACTTTTGGATACTGCCGTACCTGTTTCATCTGTGCCACCTTTCGAAACAGATTGTTTTCGACGCTGATTGTACCACATTTCTCTTCTGCCTTCAACGTAGGCATCAGCTGATACATTATTTGGCAACGGAATTGATGGCACATATGAAAAAGAACTTTTGACCGGTGATGACGGCAGTATTGATTTACAAGCGGCAAGAGTTCTGAAAAAAATATCTAATATTAAAAGGAATATGTATATTATATAATATTTATATATGTACAAACTTGTATATTGTTATGTTTAAAGTATGGCAAGGAGGTATTGTATGTTTTACGATTTGTTAAAATCCAGGAGAAGCATAAGAAAGTTTCAGGATAAAAAAGTGGAAGAGGAAAAAATCGATATTATTCTAAAGAGCGCTTTATTATCACCTTCATCCAGGTCCAGGAGACCCTGGGAGTTTATAGTGGTTACCGACAAGGAATTGCTGAAGAAACTTTCAAGGTGCAGGGAGCACAGTTCATCCTTTTTAGCGGGTGCTCCACTGGGGATTGTTGTAATTGCAGATCCGGAAGCCTGCGATGTCTGGATAGAAGACGCCTCAATAGCGTCAATTATAATTCAGCTGGCAGCTCAGTCATTGGGGCTGGGGTCATGCTGGATACAGGTCAGGGAAAGGTACGGCGCAGGTAATGTTAAGGCAGGGGATTACATAAAAGATATTTTGGGAATACCTGCAAAATACGAAGTTGAATGCATGGTAGCCATCGGATATCCTGCGGAGGATAAGAAACCTTATGATGAAAGACAACTGGCATATAATAAGATACATTATGAAAAGTATTGAACTAAAAAGGAAGAATAAGAAATGTCAGTACCATCATTTTTTATGTGGAGTGCGTTGTGAGGATGTCAAGGCTGGAGAAACAGCAGGCAGAAAATGGGATAAACTCAAACATCCTGGAAGGATAATTTCACGAAAGCGGCTGGGTTCCTATCACACAACAGACATACTAAAAGGAGGACAAAATATGTTGAATTATGTTTGGCCACTTGCTTTGGTTGTGTTATCAAATGTACTTTACCAGATTTGTGCCAAGTCAGTGCCGAAGGGGATGAATCCACTTGCTTCGCTTACGTTAACTTATGTAATTGGCGCCTTATCATCGTTAATCCTTTATTATATACTGAACGAGGACGCTAATATCTTTAATGAATATATTAAGATTAACTGGGCGCCATTTGTTATGGGATTGGTAGTTGTTGGCCTGGAAGTTGGCTATATTTATGCATATAAAGCAGGATGGTATATCAGTACAGCCCAGATTGTGCAAGCTTCAGTATTGGCTGTCATTCTGATATTCGTGGGGTACTTTTTATATAATGAAGCTCTGACGTGGAATAAAATCATTGGAATTATTGTCTGCCTGATTGGGCTTGGGCTGATTAATTTGAAATAAGAAATATAGTCTTTTTTAATGTTCCGTTTGAATATGAAAAGCTTGACGCGGTAAAACAATGGGGACGGTCCATTTAATCTGATCAGACGTCCGAAACAGGTATATAGGAGATAATGTAATTCCTTGTAATGGAAACGAAAAATTTAGATGTTTAAGTTGACAGAAGTATTATCATATTGTAAACTTTTCAGTGTAAAAATAAAATAAATACGAAGCAAGACCTCACTTTTATAAGTGAGGTAGAGGCGCGGTATTTAACAGTCCCTGGTGGAGCATGAGAAAGCAGTGAGGCCAGGGAGAAGGAAATATCGCCGAAGCATATAATATTCTCAGTATTATATGCTGGGCCTGTAGTTAAGAGCTGCAGGACTGTCTCAATAAACACCCGGTTTATTGAGTTGAGCTATCTCATTTTGGGGAGGTAGGGGTCAGAGGTATATTTATGTATTCTGCACCTGAGGACACCTTAGGTGTTTTTTAGTATAGTAAAATTCCAATAAAACAAGGTATCTGGATGAAAAAGCATTTTATTTTATTTAACCGAAGGGGAGAGGAATTAAAATGAAGAAAAAACTATTAATGTTAATTGCATTGTCATTATCAGTTGTCATGTTATTATCAGCTTGCGGAAAAACATCAGATACAGCAGACACTTCAGCGGGAGAAGTAAACAGTACATCTAACGCAGATAACACTTCGGAGGCAGATAATACTTCAGAGGAGGATAATACTCAAGAGGAGGATAATACTTTTAAGGTAGGGCTTGAAGCAGGTTATCCGCCTTTCAACTGGACCCAGCTGGATGACTCCAACGGTGCTGTAAAGATTGCAAATGCGGCAGAATATGCCGGTGGATATGATGTAGAAATTGCAAAGTTGATTGCAGAAAGCCTGGGTAAAAAGTTGCTTATTTATAAAATTGAGTGGGATGGATTAATACCAGCTCTGCAATCCGGAAAAATTGATGCAATTATAGCCGGTATGTCACCAACTGCAGAGCGTAAGGAAAGTATCGACTTTTCAGACATCTACTACACTTCAGACCTGGTAATGGTGGTTAAAAGGGGAGGAAAGTATGATGGAGCTACCTCCATACAGGACTTCAAAGGAGCGAAGATAACTGCTCAGTTAAATACTTTCCACTACACTGTTATAGACCAAATAGAAGGTGTTAATAAGCAGACAGCAATGGATAATTTCCCGGCTATGAGAGTTGCACTTGAATCCGGTATCATAGACGGATATGTTTCAGAGCGTCCGGAAGGCATCAGTGCAGAAGCGGCTAACAAAAACTTTAAAATGGTAGAGTTTACAGACGGTTTCAAGACTTCACCTGAAGATACTGCAATCGCTGTAGGTTTAAGGAAGGGAAGCGAGCTGACGGAGCAGATAAATAAAGCATTGGCAAAGATTCCAGAAGAAAAGCGTAAAGAACTTATGGATAACGCTATAAAGAATCAGCCAGCAGCTGAGTAATTATACGCAGAAACCGGGTGCAGTATACTGCGCTCGGTTTCAGTTTGAGGAGGAAATAAAAAGGTGGAATTAAGTGTTATAATTAAGACCATTTCGAAATATTGGCCTATGTTCTTACGAGGCGCTGGTGTGACTCTGCTGATATCTATAATCGGCACAATTGTTGGCTTCATAATAGGCTTATTCATTGGGATAATACGTACTGTTCCCATGCCTGAAAAAGGAATAAAAAAGTCTATTCTGAAAACTGTTCATGCAATCCTTTCAGTATATGTGGAAGTATTCCGCGGAACACCAATGATTGTCCAGGCTATGGTAATTTACTATGGCTCAAAGCAAGCTTTTGATATAGACATGTCTCCTCTGTTTGCCGGAATATTCATAGTTTCCATAAATACCGGCGCTTATATGGCGGAAATTGTCCGAGGAGGTATTGTATCCATAGACAAAGGACAGTTTGAAGCGGCATATGCCATTGGAATGAGTCATATTCAAACTATGGTAAATGTTATATTGCCGCAGGCAATCCGTAATATTTTACCTGCAGTCGGTAACGAATTTGTAATTAATATCAAGGATACGTCCGTGCTTAATGTAATAGCTGTAACAGAGTTGTTCTTCCAGACAAAATCCGTTGCAGGCATTAACTTTAGATACTTCGAAACCTTCTTCATAGCTTCGGCAATCTACCTGGTCATGACCTTCACAGTGACAAGAATACTACGTTACATTGAAAGAAAAATGGATGGACCGGAAAACTACATTATGTATGCTAACCAGATGCAGGTAGAAACACCTGAAGATGCTCTTCGCAGAGAACAGAAAATAAAGGGTAATTATTAGGAGAAGGATGGGTAAACATGGAAAAAATAATTGAGATACAACATTTAAGCAAGACTTTTGGTAACAATGAAGTATTAAAAGATATCGATTTTTCAGTTAATAAAGGAGAAGTGGTGTGTATTATCGGCTCCTCCGGTTCCGGGAAGTCCACCCTTCTTCGGTGCATTAACCTTTTGGAAAAGCCCAGCGGCGGCCAGATTATTTATAAAGGGAAAAATATACTGGATGATAAACACGATATACAGGCATATAGAACAAAGCTTGGCATGGTGTTCCAACAATTCAACCTGTTTAATAACTACAATGTTTTGGGCAACTGTATGGTTGGACAGATGAAGGTTCTGAAGCGCTCAAAGGAAGAAGCCAGGGAAGTTGCCATGAAATATTTGAAAGTTGTTGGAATGGAACAGTTTATCAATGCAAAACCAAATCAGCTCTCCGGAGGACAAAAGCAGCGTGTGGCAATTGCAAGAGCTCTTTCCATGGAACCGGATGTAATGCTGTTTGATGAACCAACTTCAGCCCTGGATCCTGAAATGGTGGGAGAGGTACTGAAGGTTATGAAGGAACTGGCAGAGTCCGGGCTTACCATGTTGATAGTAACTCATGAGATGGGATTTGCCAGGGAAGTATCCGACCGCGTAGTGTTTATGGATAAGGGAGTTATTGCAGAAGAAGGTACCCCTGAGCAAATTTTTAACAACCCAGCACAGGAACGCACGAGGGAATTCTTAAAAAGAACACTGCAGCAGAATTAGAATATCCTCCACAGGACATTCGGCGCAAAATGTATATCTTAAGGCAAAAGCGCACAATTTGGGAACAGCGGCAACAGGGGCTTTTGAAACACCCCGTTATTCTTTTAATTCATAGCCCTTTGCCGCAAAAGCTTCTTTGATTTTTTCCATGGGACATATTTCATAGATGCTTTTGGACAAGTCGATAACTATACTCACGGCGCATGCCTCCTTTTTATTATAACAGAGTTCATTTTATTTTTTAAAATATTTTCCGCAAAACCTGGCCTGTCTCATTATTGGTGTTAAATAAATTTTATTGAAATAACAACGAATAAGTTGTATAATATTACCAGGATGTGAGTGATGGCTCACGTCAACAAGTAGACTTGCAACAAAAAGTCTTTCAACAAGGAGACCAAAAAACTTTAATTATAGGTGGAAATATGTACAGAAAACTTGATGCTGAAACCATTAATACCATTTTTGAAACCGGAATTGATGAATTTGCCAATAACGGCCTGGATCGCGCAAATATCAATGTAATAGCGAAAAAATCCGGTGTAAGCGTTGGCGTGATCTATAAATATTTCAAGGATAAGGACAGTTTCTTTCTGGCATGCGTACGGCACAGCCTGAAGCTTTTGGAGCAGGTTTTAAAGGATGCGTTTTCGGACGATGCAGATGTGATGACATGCATCAGGCGGATCGTTTACGCTTTGCTGGAACACTCCAGAAAGCACAAAAATTACAATGTGATGTACAACGAGATAACGTCGGGAAGCTGCAAGCGGTACGCCGCTGTTCTGGCCAGGGAGATTGAATCGCGTACGGCGCCTGTATATGAGCAGCTGATGGAAAAAGCGAAGCGGTCGGCTAATGGGAAAATTAACATTGATTCCCGTTTGCTGGCCTTCTTTTTTGACAACCTCTTGATGATGTTGCAATTTTCATACAGCTGTGACTATTACAGGGAAAGAATGAGAATTTTCTGTGGAGAAGATATTCTGGACAATGATGAAAAAGTAGCGGAAGAATTCATCAGGTTTATGGGCAGCATCCTTGGAAGCCGGCAATAAACCGTATCAAAAACAAGCATGGAGGGAAAGGGGGAGACCATATTGTATTTGATTGCCTATGACATTGGAACCACGGGTGTGAAAACCTGCCTTTTCAACATCGGTGAAACGCTTAAAATGGTCGCTGGCGAATACGAAGTATACGGATTATACATCCTGGAAAACGGCGGGGCGGAGCAGGATACCGAGGAATGGTGGAGTGCGATGTGCTCTACCACGCGCAGGCTTTTTGAAAAGACGGACATCAGGCCGGAGCAGATTGACGGAATTTCTTTCTGTTCACAGATGCAGGGACTGGTACTTGTGGACGATAAAGGGAATGCGCTTAGGCGGCCTATGAGCTATATGGACCAGAGGGCGACTTCAGAGATGAAAGAGTGCATGGGGCGTGGTCTTACTGTTTCCGGCGCCAATGCGCTAAAGCTCATTAAAAGCCTGACCATCACCCGTGCCGCGCCCACCAGCGTAAAGGATCCCATCTGGAAATACAAATGGGTACAGAACAACGAACCGGAGATCTTTTCAAAGGTACATAAGTGGCTGGACGTGAAAGAGTATTTGATCTGCCGCTGCACAGGCCAGTTTGTCATGACGAAGGATTCCGCATATGCTACCTTTCTCTATGATACCAGGCCGGGCAAATGGTGCTGGAGCAAGGCCCTTTGCAAAATGTACGGCATATATCCTGAGCACCTTCCGAAGGTTATAGACTGTTCGGACCAGGCAGGGGTCCTTACCGAAAAGGCAGCGCATGACCTGGGGCTTAAGCCCGGAATTCCGGTTTACGGAGGGGGCGGTGATGCGACTCTTATAGGTGTTGGCGCAGGATGCATCAATGTCGGTGACACATATATCTATTGCGGAACATCGGGCTGGGTCGGCACTGTGCTTGACAAGCAGGTTGTTGACGTTTTTGCAAAGATTGCCAGCATCATTGGTGTTGAAACCGGAAAATATAATTACTTTGCGGAAATGGAAACTGCGGGAAAATGCTTTGAATGGGTAAAGGATCATCTGGTTCTGGATGAGATCGGCGTCTACTTAAAAAAGATACACGTTGCTGAAAGCAAGGAAAGCTTATATGAAAGCCTTTATGATTATATGTCGGAAACCATATCAAAGATAGGGCCCGGAGCCGGCGGTGTGATTTTCACGCCATGGCTTCACGGAAACAGGTGCCCGTTTGAAGATCCCAATGCGTCCGGAATGTTTTTCAACATAAAGCTTGAGACCGGGAAAACAGAACTGATCAGGGCTGTGCTGGAGGGCATTTGTTACCATCTTCGCTGGATGCTTGAATCCCAGGAGAAAAAGGTCAGAACTTCCAATACAATACGCTTTGTCGGAGGCGGCGCGTTGTCCGCGGTCACTTGCCAGATCCTTTCAGATATTACGGGAAGGGTTATAGAAACAGTCGAGGCCTCAAAGGATGTGGGCGCCGTTGGAGCAGCCATGCTGGCAGCAGTGGGAAGTGGAAAGCTTCCAGGGATGTCGGCAATTAAAGATTTTATTCCTGTAAAACAGCGCTATGAACCAGATTTGGAAAAGAAAAAGATATACGACAAGAACTACGAGGTTTATAAAAGGCTGTATAAAACCAATAAAAAAAGCTTTGCCATGTTGAACGGTTAAAGCGGGGAGCCGTAAAAAGAGGAGGCATGAGAATGTGAGAGTGAGAAGGGAGGCATGAGAATGGAAGAAAGCAAAGCGAGGAAGCTGCTTGTGAACACCGGCAAAAAGCTCCTGGAAGCGGGACTTGTTGCCAGAACATGGGGAAATATAAGTTGCAGGCTGGATGCGGAAAACATTCTCATTACGCCAAGCGGACTTGATTATATGAAAACAAAGGAAGAGGACATTGTAAAGATGAACCTTACAACCGGCAAGTGGCAGGGCGTACGCAAGCCCTCAGGCGAAAGGCGCGTTCACATTGCCGCGTATCAGGCGTTTCCCGATGTCAACTTTGTTATCCATACACATCAAACTTATGCTTCGGCATTGGGCCTGGCAGGTTTTGAACAATTGGACATAACAAAGGAGGAAAAAGAAGCTCTTGGCGGTATCATGACAGCGGATTACGGCCTTCCCGGAACTAAAAAGCTGACGAAAGCAGTAAAGGCTGCTTTTCAGGCCGGAGCAAAGGCAGTGCTTATGAAAAACCATGGCGTCCTGATATGCGGCAACAACCAGGAAGAGGCAATGAGCAAGGCAATCCTTTTGGAAGGCATCTGCAAAAGGAATATCAAGGGCGATTTTGAAGTGACACAAGATATAAAGTCCGGTAAAGCAGAAAAGCTTCTTGATGCCATAAAGGAAAAATTCCGTTATGCGGCCCTTGTGCAAACCCCGGCGGTCCTGTCATGCGCAAACAGGAGAACCCCTATTTATGCACAGGTGGATGACATGGCCCAGATGATTGGCCGGAAAATCCCCGTGGTACCTGATAATGAAGCCGCTCAAGCCTTAAAGAGACTAAACGCTGTGCTCGTGCCGGGTATCGGAGCTGTTGTGAGGTCAGAATCTGAAGATGATATGAAAGCGATTAAACTTTTGGTGGACAAGGCGGCAATCTGCAGCATTCATACGGCTGCCTGCAGTGAAAAAGCGCGGATCGGCGTCATTGAAGCGGTATTAATGAAGTTTGTTTACAAAACGGTGTATTCAAAGCAAAAAGGATAGGAAAAGTTTAAACGAAAAGGAGGTTAAGCCGATGAAGAATTGTGGAATAAGCAGATGGGATGATCCTACAGAAATCAATGCAAAACTTAAAAAACTTACGAGCCAGGGAATATGGGAAGTTGATGACGACTATTATAACAACGTCGTGTTGAAATATTTTAATGAGAAATGCAAAGCTTCAAAAGCTGTTTTTGAAGAAGCCCGAAATTATATTCCAGGAGGCGTTCAACACAACCTGGCATTTAATAAACCGTTTCCGCTTTGCATGGTAAAAGTGGAAGGAGCATACCTGTATGACAAGGACGGAAACAGGTACATAGATTTCCTGCAAGCGGGCGGGGCTACAATCCTTGGCAGCAATTACCCGGCTATCAGGGAAAAGGTCATTGAACTTCTTAAAGAATGCGGTCCCGTAACAGGCTTGCTACACGAAGCGGAGCTTATGATAGCCAAGGAAATCAACAGGCATATGCCGAATGTAGAGATGTTCCGCATGCTTGGTTCCGGAACGGAGGCTGTGATGGCTTCGCTGCGTATCGCGAGAATTGCCACAGGGAAAAAACGTATCATTAAAATCGGTGGTGCTTACCACGGCTGGTCGGATCAGATGGTTTACGGCCTTAAAATTCCCGGAAGCAGGGCATTGCTTGAATCCCACGGCATTCCTTCGAGTGCTTTCCGTTACACTGATGAAGTGCGTCCGAACGATTTGAACATGCTTGAAAAAATGTTGAAGATTAACCGGCTGAAGGGCGGCACTGCTGCGGTAATTTTAGAGCCTGTTGGTCCCGAAAGCGGAACAAGGCCGATTTCAAAGGAATATAACACGGAAGTGCGCAAACTCTGCGATAAATACGGAGCGCTCCTGATTTTTGATGAAGTGGTGACAGGATTCCGTGTTGGACTTGGCGGAGCACAGGGATATTTCAACGTGGTTCCTGATTTAACAATCTTTGGCAAGATTGTAGCCGGAGGATATCCCGGTGCAGGCGGCGTAGGCGGCAAAAAAGAATATGTGCAGCTTATGGCTGCAGGCCTTGCCACAGGAAAGAAAAGAGCGTACGTAGGTGGAACCCTGGCTGCCAATCCTCTTTCCTGTCTAGCGGGATATACGGCAATCCGGGAGATTGAAAGAACAAATGCCTGTGAAATTGCTGGCCGAATGGGAGACCGGCTCTGTGACGGATTAAAGGAATTGATTGACAGGTATGGCTTACCTTATGTCGCGTATAACCAGGGATCTATTGTGCACCTGGAGTGTACGGGGGCGATGAGTTTCGACTTTTCTTCAATGTCATTTATAAAATCGGCGGTCGGAATTCTGAAGCATAAGAAAATGATGTATGAGAGAAAGGACTCCATGGAAAGAATGGGAGCGGCCTACATGGCAAACGGAATTGTAACCCTTGCCGGAAGCAGGCTGTATACATCTTTGGCAGACACACCTGAAATAATAGACGAAGCCCTGAACAGATTTGAAGAAGTATTTAAGCATGTTAAGAAAACGGATAAAGGACTGGTCTAGTAAAAGCATTCCATAATAAGGCAGATTTTGGTTGACAAAAAATAAAAGTGATATATTTTTGTTAATAAGTCAAAGATGACATGTAAAGGACTTAATTTTTACTTGCAAGCAAATAAAATGAATTAGAGTTGGTTAAGTGAATATAGAAAGAAAAGCAAACAAACAATTAATTCTATTGACTCCTGTAATGTATATAATATTTATACTTAATTGCATTGTAGGATATGTTGCTGAAAAAATCACTCTAATGCCTTTATTTGTTTCTGTTTTGTTGGGGTTGTCACTTTGTATAGCTTTGTTTATTATATATAAAATAAACAAAGCCTCCAAGTTAATTAAATATTTTTCTTTAGCAGGACTGTACATAAACCATGTGTTCCTTATGTTTACTACAGAAATTTCACTTGGTAATTTTATTGTATTTGGCATATTGATAACAATGTCTTAATGTTTCTCGAGAGGAAGTTGACGCAATCAATCCTGGCAACAGCTGTATTAACACACGTAATTTTTGCTGTTTCAAGGATGTCTGATGATATAAACAATAAAGCCATATTGGATATGTTATTGAATCTGTTGGTGTTTTTGGTTTTATTTAGACAGCATATAAATCTTTAAGAACATTTAAAGAGACAGTTGAGCTGATGAAAATTAATACTGAAAAGAGAACAGGCGGATTTAAGAATGTTGGAAATATTGCAAATTATATATATGAAAAAGTGACTCAATTAGAGGCTGAAACAGAAGTACTAAGAAAAGGCAGCAACGAATTTAAGAAATCGTTAAATGAAGTCACTAATGCTATTGAAGATATAGCTGCCGGTTCTTTGAGCGTAGTGTCCGATACTGAAAAAATAGCATTACATATAGCCAAGTTGGAAGAGACACTTTCGGATAACCAGGAACATATCAGGCGCGTCACTGATAATATGGACAGAATAATAGACTATAAAAACCAAGGGCTGAAATTGATGAGTGAACTAAGAAGATTGCAATGAGGAGATAGGCAGAGGTGTAAACCTGTTTACATTTGATAAAAGCTTGGAACAATTGTTAAACGGTGTTGATTATATTGCAACTCCTATAAAACAACGGGCAGAAGATGGGAAAACATATAAATTTCTGTCTGTATACAGGAATAACAGAATTTATGAATTAGGGATGGATTTACCAGCATCCCAGGTACAACTCTTTTAACAGTCACTCAGTGCTGAAATCAATTGGCAAAGGATGCGGATGCATTTTTTCCGCCATTCCGGTTTTTGTGTTCGAAGGTATGATAACAGTTTTTGCATCATTGTTGAAGCCGGTAATGACAAATTTGGCATTGGGTTATCTTTCTCCTGCAGGCTCCGTTCTTATTTTCTGCGTTGGGCTGAACCTTGTATTGGGGCAGAAAAATAAAAGTTGCCAACATGCTTCCGGCAATTATATTTGCTGTAATTGCTGCTTTTTTGCCTGTTTCATTTTGAAGGACTGCAGCAATAAAAGGTTTGATTTGACATAAAGAAACATTTTATGACCAATTTCGCACCACCCTTTTTGGTGGTGTTTTTCATTGTATTTCTGTATAACAGAATTATTGTTACAAATGTTTTGATAATTGGTCTAACTTGGCAACATATGTTATGATAAAATGAAAAGGGATAAAATAATATTATAAAGAAAGGGGTTTTTCAATTGAAACGAATTAAAATTTTGGCTATTGTTGGTTCTCTGCGGAAAGAATCCTATAACCGGCAACTGGCTTTGGCAGCGAAAGAAATACTTGAAAACCGGGTTGATTTTTCTATACTCGAATATCAGGATGTTCCCTTAATGAATGAGGATGTTGAGTTTCCCGCACCTGAAGCTGTAAAGAGGGTTCGTGAAGAAGTAAAATCCGCGGATGGTATTTGGTTTTTCACACCCGAATACAACCACTTTTTTCCCGGTGTACTGAAAAACCTCATTGATTGGTTGTCTCGTCCCGTCAGCGATGAAGAACCGCATGTTCTTGCGGGAAAACCTGCCGCCATAAGCGGTGTTTCACCGGCTATTACCGGAACAAGCATGGCTCAGGACCATCTTGTTACGCTAATCAGTTTTTTAAACATGGATGTTATGAATGTACCACGGCTTGTTATATCAAACGTTATGCAACAACTTGACAGCGATGGCAAGCTGGCGCTGAAAGAAAGTTATCCTTTTCTTGAGAAACAGGCGAACGCGTTTGTTAGTTTTATTGAAAAACGTATTATGTGCAAAGAAATGCTAAGTAATAAATATGGGCCGTGCAGACAGTCATAACTATTTTGTAAGCAAAGCTTGTATTAACGAGGTGAAAAGAAATGGATGTGAAGGAACTTGAAGCTTATTTTCGTTCATTGGACCGTTCGTTTTTCGTCGATGATGATATGAAGAAATATGCAGATCTTGATAAGCCTTTGCCCATAGGTTTCGGACAAACAATCTCGCAACCCAGTCTTGTGCTGGAAATGACGCGGCTTCTTGCGCCGGAAAAGGACAGCAAGGTTCTTGAGATTGGGACGGGTTCAGGTTTTCAGACAGCTATTCTTGCTAAAATGTCAGCGGAAGTTTTTACAGTGGAAAGAATTGAAAAATTAATGGAAGAGGCCAAAAAGAGACTTGACGCATTAAATTTTACGAATATCTATTATAAAGTCGGGGACGGAAGCAAGGGCTGGCAGGAACATGCACCCTATGACAGGATTATGGTAACCGCTGCAGCACGCGTATTGCCGGACGAACTGGTCAGTCAGCTGGCAAACGGCGGCAGGATGGTTATTCCGATCGGGCCTCCCGATTTACAGGAACTAAAACTTGTTACGAAGGCAGATGACGGCCGTATACACATAAAAACAGTGGAACTGGTCAGGTTTGTAGAACTTAAAGGGCAGTACGGCTGGAATGCTTGACCCTTGCCGGCTTTTTATAATTGAGCCCTTGAAACATCCCATGTTCAGCCATGTAATGAAGCAATCCATTCAAAACATGCCGTTTGTTTGCGCTCCATTCGGGTGCAACCAGGTTTTTACGGTTGCCATCCCCGGTTACTCTGTGGATAACCATTTCCTCAGGCATTCTCGTTATTGCTTCTGCCACCCATTCTATATAAGTCTCTTCATCCAATAAAGGGAACGGTTTCTCCAGGTATTCCTTATACAAAAGGCTATCCTTCAATATATGCAGCATTGACAATTTAATTCCGCTTACGAGCTGATTTGCCATGTAATCAATTGTTGCCATAAAATCATCATAAGTCTCGCCCATTAATCCAACGATCAGATGGACAATTACAGGAATATTAAACTTGTTTAAGCGTGCAACAGCATTTTCATAAACAGGCAGATCATACCCCCTGTGAAATAGGTCTGCTGTCTTCTGGTGAATTGTCTGAAGTCCTAATTCAATCCATAGAGGCTTGATTTTAGATAAACGGCCAAGCTCTTTTATCATTGCATCTGAGAGACAGTCCGGCCTTGTGCCGATTGAAAGCCCTACAACCCTTTCATCTGAGAGTATTTCTTCATATACAGGCACCAGCAGTTTAACCGGTCCATAGGTATTGCTAAAGGATTGCAAATATGCAATGTATTTATTTGTTCTGATTTTTGACGCTACCATTTGAATGGCTGAATTAATTTTTTCACGAATATCCATAGGTCCTGCTATGGCAAAATCCCCGGAACCTCTTGCTGAACAAAAGGTACAGCCGCCTATGCCTTTTGTTCCATCCCTGGTCGGACAGGTGCAACCTATATCTAACGAGATTTTATAGACTTTATCGCCAAAGATTTGACGATAGTATTGATTTGCAGAATAATACGGCTTTTGATCCGGCCAGATTTTCATGTTTCACCACCTTAAACAAAACAGGCTGCAACCACAAATAAAACGCGTATAAAAACGGCTAGTTTTATAAGTGATTCCAAACTCTATTATAACATATTTGCCGTCTGGCTATTTATGTACAATTGTGTTATTATACATTATTGTTATGCAACATTGATTGCAGGAGGGAACAACGTGAAGATTTCAAAGAAAGATGCGCTTTTATGGTTTGAGTTTTTTTCAATGCTGCCGGAGGATGAGGAACTGACAGCAAAACAACTGGAAATCGTATACTCTACCTTTGCACAAATTGAGGCAGCTGTTGATCATAGGAATGATATATTGATGTCTGAAATAAAAGGTTTGAAAACCTTGGAAAATAGAACTTTTTTTGTGGGGGATGAAAGCAAATTCCCTAAAGGATGCCGTTCCTGTCTCTTGGGAACTGGTTTGAGCGCAGTCAGGAAAACGAACAAATGCAACATAGAGTGCAAGTTCTGTTATAATTACGGAGAACTGGATGACATTCCGCCTGTTGGAGAAGGCATGTGGGAAATTGGAGGCACAAAGTTTTATGAGAAAGATATTGATTTGCTTCTTTCCATTTACCAAAAACCAACAGGTATTTCCTATGTTTATTTGGAACCGTTCATGGAAATTGAAAAATATTATCCTGTGATAAAAAAATTCAGTGATGCGAATATCCACCAACATTTATATACAAATGGTCTTTTGGCTACGGAAGAGTCATTGAAAGCGCTGGGGGAGGCAGGCCTTGACGAGATACGTTTCAATCTGGCTGCTACCAACTGTTCGGACAAGGTTATCGAGAATATCGGAAAAGCAAAAAAATATATTAAAAGCGTAGGCATTGAATCTCCTATGACCCCTGAGTTTTTTGAAAGTTTTCTTAAGAAAAAGCAGGCCATCCTGGAGACGAAACCTGACTTTATCAATTGTGCTGAATTACATTTAAATGAAAACAACATAGGCAATTATTATGGGGAAAACATGTATATTTCGAGACATGGCTATATATCCCCGGTCTGGAGCAGGGAATTGACTCTGAAATTCATGAAAATAGCGGATGATGAAAAGTGGGATTTGGTAGTTCATGATTGCTCAAACTATACGAAATTTGCCAGAGGTTTAAACCTGAGCAGCAAAGAGGGCAAGTGGTTTGGGGCCAGCAATTACGGCTGTGAATTTTCTAAAATACCTTATGAAGTATTTCTGCCAATACTGCGTGATGAGAGTTTCAAGTTTTTAAGCGAAGAAGAATTGCCTGACGGCTATAAACATGGGCAATTGGTTATATAGAGGACCCTGACGCTATAAAGCATGGACCCTCTCGTCAAACCTGCCTCAGCAGCGATTTGCAGGGCTTGCATAATTTTATGCAGCCGGATAAAGATTCTTCATACGTGAGAAGAATCTATTTTAAACTGTTTGCAGAAACTCGTCTAAGTAATGTAAGGCAGCTCCGGCCGCAGGAGTATATTGTCCGTATGTTCCCACAAGAATTTGATCCCGCTCAATGGGGAAGGGAGGAGAATTTGCTGCCCGTAGAATATAAGAAATATCATCTTCAGTAAAAAACGGAGCCAGATAACCGCTTATAATAATATGTCCATCTATTATAATGCTTAAGTTGCGTATGGCAAATGCCAGTTTGTCAAGATAATCTGTCCAAATCTGAACACAACTGTTTACGCCTTTTCTCAGGTTTTCAAAAAATACCTGAATTTCCATGCCAGATGCATTTTCAATAGTGTTTGCGGAACAATATGTTTCCAAACAACCTCGGTTCCCGCAATAGCAAAGTGGCCCGTCTTTATTAATGCACAGATGTTCAAGCGCACCTCCGTGCATATTCACACCCTGGAAAATTCGCCTGTTTATTATGAATGAGCCGCCTAAATTGCGATTTAATAGAAAAACCACGGCGTTTTCTATATCCTTGTTCTTCCACAACTCTAAATATGCTGCAGCTTTGCAGTCATGTTCCAAACGGCACGGATAAGGAATGAATTCCGTAAAACTGGAGAGCTTCATTTCGTGATTGCCCATAATTACACCGTAACTTACGGATTGCCCGTCAGAGGAAATAATACCCTGAGTAGCTATTGAAACACCGAGTATTGATTCTGGTTTTATTTGGTTTGTCCGGATAAATTCATCAACTTTATCACCGATGGTTTTATAATAGTCTCTCGATGATTCGTAAGGAAGATTCAAAGTCACGGAGTGTATTATTTCACCATATAAATCGACTGCTACTATAAAAACATATTTCTTTAAGATTCCGACGCCGATTGCAACTCGGGCATTGCGTACGATCTGGATTATATCGGCTCTTCTTCCGCCTGTTGAATCAAAGTTGCCGTTTCTTTCGATAAGTCCATCTTTTTCTAAGGATTTGATATTCTGGCTTACAGTAGATATGCCCATTTGAAGCTTATTTGCAATTTGCTGTTTGGACGTAAAAACTTCTTTATATATACAATTGTAAACTTTGTTTCTATTGATCACTTTTACGTTCAATGAGGTTATGCCTTTATCTACCATATTAATTGTACCCCCTGCTTTACATTGAAACTTACACTTATACTTTAACATAAAGTTTTATTTTTAACAATAAAAAAAGTTAAATTTATATCAAAATTATGCCTTGACATCTTCAAAGAGAGGATTTATAATTAACTTATCGTTAACAGTTAACGATAATTGATAACGATAATTAATAACGTTAATTAATAATGTTAATTGATAATGTTAATTAATAATGTTAATTGAAAATGTTAAGTTCCGATTGAAACATTGCATGTATAAATAATCAGTTGAGGGGTATGTATAGTGTGTTAAGGTATACATAATATTCAAGTCGAAGAAAAGCATGGCGCATCTGTAATTACTCTGTAATGACTTGTTTATGGAGCATTCTTTTGTCTTCCTAAGGGTAACCTTTTGTTTCAAATTTTCGGTAATCCTATACCGAGAATTAAAAATAAAATAAAAAACGAATGGGGGAAATTTTATGAAGAAAGCTTTAGTAATTTTATTGACTGTAGTGTTCCTGTTCGCTATAGTGGCAGGATGCTCGTCAAAGCAGTCCGGTACCAGTGACTCTGCAAAAGAAACAGATAGTTCTTCACAAACAAGCGAGTCACAAACAAACGAGACATAAACAGATGAAAACAAGTCTTCATCTGAACGGCCAGTGAAAATCGGCGTTTCTATGGGAACAACTCAAAATCTTTTCTACTCGAAAATGGCGCAGATAATCCAGGATTATTGCAAAGAAAAAGGTGTAGAATGCATAATTTCTGACGAAAACCATGACGTTAACAAGCAGATTTCAACATTCGAGAATTTCATTTCCTCAGGTGTTACGGCGATCATCGCTGTAGTATTTGATGACAAAGGTATCAAAGACGTTGTTAAAAAAGCCGTTGACAATGGTATTTTTGTTATGACCTATGATGGTTACGTTGAAGGTGCGCAAGGTTCCTTAAATTTGGATAACTATAAATATGGGTACCAGACTGGTACTATGGCAGCAGAATGGGTTAATTCACATCCTGAACTCAAGAATCAGGAAGTAATAGAAGCCGGTATATTTGATTATCCTGACATCCCACTTATAATAGACAGGGCAAAGGGTATCATAGACGGTCTCAAGCAAGCTCCGAATGTAAAAGTTGTTGCACAGCAGAAAGCAGGTGTTGGCGACGAAGGTAATGTCCAGGCGGAAAACTTCCTTGCAGCGCATCCCAATATACAAATTATCTGCGGAATTAACGATACAGGTGTTTTGGGTGCCTATGAAGTCTTTACAGCAGCAGGACACGTAGGGGATAATATTGGACTCTTTGGAGCCGATGGAGACCCGAAAGCTCTGGAATTAATCGCAAAAGGAACAATTTATCGTGGAACAGTAATGTCAGGAGCATACGATGCACTTCCACGCGCTGTTGACGTCTGCATAGCAGCAAGCAAAGGCGAAGAGGTTGAAGGTCATATAATCTACGATACGACACCGATAACAATCGAGAATGTTCAGGAATTTTTAAATGAATAAGCAAATTGTTGAGTTATTAATTAAATTGTAATGTAATGTAAGATTATATGGCACCATACGCATTTCCTTCATGTGAAATGCGTATGGTGAATTTAATAACATATCAGATAGAAAATAACGATTGGAGAAATTGAGATATGAGTAATACAGTTGACAATGTTGTATTGTCAGTACAAAACATATCCAAACGCTATGCAGGTATACAAGCTCTTGACAATGTGTCAATTGACTTTAAAGAAGGCGAAACGCATGCATTGGTCGGTGAAAACGGAGCGGGGAAATCCACATTGATAAAGATCATATCAGGTGCGGAAATCCCCGATTCCGGCAGGCTTGTATTCAAAGATCAAACCTTTGAAAAATTATCGCCGCATCTCGCTCAATGCATCGGTATAGCAACAATCTATCAGGAATTTAACCTGTTTCCAACACTGTCAGTTGCTGAAAACATCTTTATGGGTGATGAGATTTTATCGAATGAGAGAAAGTACATTTATAATAAGAAATATTACATCGAGAAAGCAAAAAAAGTTCTTGAAAGCATGAAAATAAATATCAATCCGGTGGAATTGATTGAAAATATGACTACCGCGAAAATGCAATTGGTCGAAATTGCAAAAGCTATTGCGAAAAATTCCAAAATCTTGATTATGGATGAGCCGACCGCACCGCTGTCTACTAAAGAAACAGAAGATCTTTTCGAGTTAATCGGCCGCCTGAAACAACAAGGTGTAACGATTATTTATATTTCTCATCGTTTGGATGAATTGTATCAGATTGCTGATCGCGTGACAGTAATGCGGGACGGGAAAAAGATTATCACCACTAAAATAGAAGATATTACGCGCCAGGAACTGATTTATCACATGACAAACCGTAAAGTTGAAGAAATCGAGTTTGAATCAACCTGGGAGAAGGGTGATGTTGCATTTGAGGCGCAAGGACTTTGCGGAAATGGATTAAAAGATATTTCTTTTAAGGTTCGCCGTGGAGAAATTTTAGGAATAGGAGGGCTGCTTGGCGCCGGGAGAACAGAACTGGCACGCATTATTTTTGGAGCAGACAAAGCAGAAAGCGGAAAGATTCTTGTACACGGCAAACAGGTTGAAATAAAGTCCCCAAAAGATGCAGTATTTTTTGGGATAGCATATGTTCCTGAAGACAGAAAACATCATGGAGCAATTCTGTCCCTCCCGATTAATTGGAATATAACCTTGCCGATTTTGAAGAGGATTTCAAACAAAGGTTTTCTGAAAAAGAAAGAAGAAAATGCTATTGTGGATAATCTAAAGAGAAGTCTTAGAATTAAAGCAGCAAGCATGAGTCAAAATGTTGAAAGTCTCAGCGGCGGTAATCAGCAAAAAGTAGTGCTGGCAAAATGGCTTGCAAGCAAGGCAAGTATTTTGATTTTGGATGAACCGACAAGAGGCGTTGATGTTGGCGCAAAACAGGAAATATATAACCTGATCGCCGATATTGCAAAGCAAGGCAAGGCAGTTATATTAATTTCTTCTGATATGGGTGAATTGCTGAATATTTCAGATCGCTTGATGGTTCTTAGAGAAAAAAGAATAGTTGGTTTTCTCGAGAAAAATGAATTCTCGCAAAACAGGGTGCTGGCAATGGCATCAGGGGTTTATTAGGAGGGGTAGCTTTGAAATTAAAACTTGCGAATTTTTTTAAGCAATATGCAATAGTAGCTGTTTTAATCGCATTAGTGATTATCTTTTCTATTTTGTCTCCGGCATTTTTCACTATAAAAAATGCAATGAATATCCTGCGACAGATAGCCGTCATGAGCATCGTAGTTGTAGGGTTTACTTTTGTTTTGCTGGGTGGAGGTTTAGACCTGTCTGTCGGTTCTCAAATAGCGATCATGAATGTTTCTATTGCCTTAATGATAGAGAATCTGGGTGTAAATCCCATACTGGCGATAATTATTGGAATAGCTATGACAACAGCGATAGGATTGTTTAATGGCTATATGATATCGAAGACTGAAATTCCGCCTCTCATTGCTACTTTGGCAATGATGACTGCATTACGCGGATTGGCTTTTATTTTTACGAAAGGTTACCCGATATATGGAGTGCCGGAATCTTTGAAGTTTATCGGACAAGGAAATATTTTTAACCTAATACCGGTTCCGGCGGTGATTACTGCTGCAGTTATCGCATTCGGCATCATTCTCCTTAACAAAACATATTTAGGGCGCCATTTTTATGCCCTTGGCAGTAATGCAGAAGCCACCAGGCTGGCCGGTATTAACGTTCACTTTACACGTACCACGACATATACGCTGTTAGGATTTTTAACCTGTATTGCCGGATTGGTCATGCTGACGCGTGTTGGATCGGGACAGCCAAAGATTGCAGATGGTTTTGAAATGAACGTTCTGGCTGCATGCGTTTTAGGCGGTGTAAGCGTTAATGGCGGTAAAGGGACCATTCCCGGTGCCATTATCGGAGCAATTATCATCGGCGTGCTTAATAATGGATTGTCAATTATTGGAGCAAACGATTATTGGCAAAAAGTCATTACCGGTATCGTTCTCTTTACTGTTGTCGTATTCGACAGCATAAGCCGTAAAAGAAGGAGATCCTAAAAAACTGACATTCAATAAAATCAATTGAAAAGTGAGTGATACAATGAGTATAAAAATTTATGAGTTAGCCTATGACCGAAAGTCAATAACACCAGGTATCTTGCATTTTGGGGTTGGGAATTTTCACAGGGCGCATCAGGCATATTATACAAATTTGCTGCTGACTTATCCTGACCAGAAAAACTGGGGTATTTGCGGGGCAATGATTCTTGAAAAAGATGAATATGTTTTCAGAAGATTAAAAAAGCAGGATTGCTGCTATGGCCTGACAGTTTACGGGCGCTCGGGAAAAGACGAATATTACCGGATCGGTTCCATAGTTGAATTGTTTTGGGGGATTGAGAATCCAACGGCTATCATTGACAAAGTGGCTGATACTTCCACGAAAATAATTACGCTTACCATTACAGAGGGAGGCTACAACCTCGACAAGAAAACTCGTAAATTCGATTTTTCAAATGAAAATATACTTTATGATTTAAAGCTTCCTGAAAAACCGCGGACTGTCTTTGGGTATGTTGCTGCCGGATTGCGTAAAAGGATGGCGGCAAATGCAGGACCGGTCACTATTCTCAGCTGTGACAACCTTCCTCACAATGGGGATGTTTGCCGGGATTCTTTTATGTCATTCTTCGAAAAAGCGGATATGCAGCTATACAACTGGGCCAAGAACAATGTAAGCTTTCCAAATTCAATGGTAGACCGCATTACGCCCGCAACACTGGAAGAAGATATACCGAAGCTTTATGCCAAAAATGGCCACGAAGACCTTGTCCCGGTATATTGCGAGGATTTCGTGCAGTGGGTGATAGAAGACAAGTTCCTGGCTGGACGTCCGGCGTGGGAACGTGCAGGCGTCGAGTTCACGGATGATGTATCCAAATACGAAGCCATGAAACTGGGTATTGTTAATTCCACACATCAGATGTTATCTTTCCCGGCTTTTTTTGCGGGATATCGCAGAGTAGACGAAGCTGTTGCCGATGAACGCATTGCGACCTATCTGAGGCAATACATGGATCTTGATGTGACGCCTTATTTATCACCTCCGCCAAATACCGATCTGGAAGTATACAAGACAACTTTTATGGAGCGGTTGAAAAATAAAGAGGTTAGTGACCAGCTTTCCAGGCTGTGTTTTGATGCGGCCAACAAGATTCCGGTATTTATGATACCCACATTAAAAGCTATGCTTGAAGCAAATGCCGATATGAAAAGGATTGCGTTTTTAGTAGCTGCGTATCGGCTGTATTTAAGAAGTGATAAGGATGAAAGAGGCGTATCATACAAGATAGACGATCCGGGGCTTCTGGAAACCGATCAAATACTGATCAACAGTGGCAACCCGTTAGACTTTATCGGATTATCTTGCTTTTCCGGTGTTAACTTGGGCTCTTCAAATAATTTCATAGAATGGTATCTAAAATATTGCAATGATATTGAATCAAAAGGCGTTCTTTCAACCATGGAGGAACTGATAGGAGAATTGTGATGGATATGCAAAAAAAATATGATATAGTAGCAATTGGCGAATGTTTAATTGACTTTGTGCCATCTCCATATCAAGAACAAGGAAAGCTGAATTTCAGCGGCTGCCCTGGCGGCGCGCCTGCAAATGTACTTGCCTGCGCTTCTAAATTTGGCCTTAATACAGCTTTTATCGGAAAAGTGGGAAATGATGTTTTTGGAAAGTTGCTTCATTCCACTTTGAGCGGTTGCAATATCAATACTTCATCTCTTGTTATATCAGATAAGTATCCCACTACACTGGCATTTGTATCATTAGATAAAAATGGTGACAGAGAGTTCAGCTTTTACCGCAATCAAACTGCAGACTGTATGATTACCCCCGATGAGATTGACAGCTCGCTGTTATCTGAAACAAAAGTATTCCATTTCGGCTCTGTCTCCATGACAACCGAACCAGCCAGGGGAACAACTTTGTATGCAGTAAGGAAAGCAAAAGATTATGGAGCGCTTATCTCATACGATCCCAACTTACGGGAGCTGCTGTGGGATAGCTTATCTGAAGCAAGAGAAGTAATTTCCGGTGCGATGAAATATTGTGATGTTGTAAAGGTTTCGGAAGAAGAGTTGTGCTTCCTGACAGGTATTGGTGATGTTGACAATGCATTACTTGAACTGTTTAATCAAAACAGTTCGATGAAAGTACTGGTTGTTACAATGGGAAGCAAGGGATGCAAAGCGACTTACGGACAAGACATACTGACATCGGCCGGATTTGATGTAAAAACAATAGATACTGTTGGCGCAGGCGATACATTTTGGGGAGCGTTTTTGTATCAAATTCTGTCCGGCAATTTTGATCCTTATAATCCTGATGATAAATCATTATCTGAAGCTTTAACATTTTCAAATGCAGCAGGGGCATTGTCCACTACTAAGAACGGGGCGATTCCTGCAATGCCCGTGCTTGATGATATTGTGAACATGATTAAACAGTATGCCGGCTGAATATTCCTGCAGAGGATTATGCTGTTTTCTGTGAGGCAATTTGTGGGAAAGGTAGATAAATAAAAGGCTTGCAGTTTTTATTTTGACAAATGTTAATCGAAGAGAGGAGATAAGTTATGATACAAGCAATGATGACAAAACCGGGCGAGATTATATTTCGGGAAGTGGACGTACCCGCAGTCGGTCCAGACCAAATAAAAGTGAAAATGAAGCGTATCGGCGTGTGTGGTTCGGATGTTCATGTCTATCATGGCAAACATCCCTTTACCAGCTATCCTGTAGTACAGGGCCACGAGGTGTCCGCAGAAGTAGTGGAAGTAGGAGAGAATGTGACAGGCTTTAAGCCAGGGGACAAGGTAACAATACAGCCCCAGGTGGTTTGCGGCAAATGCTATCCCTGTACACATGGATTGTACAACGACTGTGAAGTATTGAAAGTTATGGGGTTCCAGACAACAGGAATGGCAAGTGAGTATTTTGTAACAGAAGCTGCAAAGGCATTAAAGTTGCCGGATAGTATCAGCTGGGACCATGGTTCGATGATTGAGCCGCTGGCAGTAGGAGTTCATGCAGTGAGGCGCTATGGAGATATAAAGGATAAGAATGTACTTGTCCTGGGCGGAGGAACGATTGGCAATCTTGTAGCACAGACAGCCAAAGCAATGGGCGCAAGCAAAGTACTGATTTCTGAAATAAGCGAATACCGTTTGGAAGTGGCAAAAAAAGCCGGGATAGAAACAGTTAATCCTTTTAAGAAAGAGCTGAAGGAAGCAATCCATGAATTTTTTGGACCGGATGGAGCAGATGTCATATTTGAATGCGTTGGTGCAAGCGAAACCATGAACCAGGCTATTGAATATGCGCGCAAGGGAAGCCATATTATCGTAGTTGGCGTATTCGAAGGCTTGGTGAATATGAATGCTGCCCTGATCCAGGACCATGAGCTCACAGTGGCAGGAACTGCTATGTATCGCGTTGAAGATTTTATAAAAGCAATAGAACTCACAGAAGCGGGCCTCATAGAATTTGACTCGCTGATTACAAACCACGTGCCATTCAAAGAATACCAAAGGGCATATCAAATAATTGATGAACAAAAGGATAAAGCGATGAAAGTGATTATTGTTATGGACGAAGAGTAACTATTAAAGTACAAGGAGTATGCTTGAGTATAAATAATTAATGTTAATTGTTGGGAGGGTATTATTATGACACCAAGAGAACGTGTACTGGCAGCAATTAATTTTAAAGAGCCGGACAAAATTCCGACTGAGCTTGGTTCCACGAATTGCACAACAATTGCAAGAAAGGCCTATAATGAGCTTAAAAAACTGCTGGGAATAAACAAGCCTGATGTTTTGTACATGGAAGATTTTCAATTAAGTGTAGTTGATGAAGAGGTATTGCAGATACTTGATACGGACACGAGAGGTGTGCCCGGAAAGCCGCATTTATATGATAAGAAAATAATTGATGAACGCACCTACTATGACCATTTTGGAATCAAATACTATATGCCTGAAAATGGACTTTATTTTGATATGGTTGAAAATCCGCTAGCCAACATGGAGACGCTGGAAGAAATAAAAGGCAGCTATGAATGGCCTGATCCAATTAATCCAAAAGTTGTTGAAGGTTTGCGTGAGCAAGCTAAAAAACTGAAAGAGGAAAACAAGTACGCAATTATCGGAGATATGGTAAATACAGGCATATTTGAACCATCTCACTATTTAAGAGGTTTTCAAAACTTTTTAATGGATCTGGTCATCAATCCTGATATAGCTTGTTATATCCTTGAGCAAATGTTTAATTATCAATGTAAACGGTATGAAGCATACTTAAATGAAGTAGGTGAATACCTGGATATTGTTTTTGTCGGGGATGACCTTGCAACATCACAAACGATTTTAATGTCTCCGGAAATATATAGAAATATAGTAAAACCGTATCAAAAAGAATATTTTAAATTCATCAAAAGTAAAACAAAAGCAAAGCTGTTATACCATTCATGTGGTAACATAACTCCCCTTATTGAAGATTTGATTGAAATTGGAGTAGATATTTTGAATCCAATACAAGTAAGCGCAAATGATATGGATACAAAAAAGCTGAAGGAACTGTATGGCGACAGGCTGTGTTTTTTGGGAGCAATTGATACAAGTAAAGTTTTGCCAAAGGGGTCGGTACAGGATGTTCGCGATGAAGTGAAACGCCGTATCGAAGACCTGGGCCCATCAGGATATATACTTGCTGCAGTCCATGATATTCAGGCTGACGTTCCCCCTCAAAATGTTTTAGAAATGTATAAGGCTGCAAAAGAGTATAAGCTTTGATTCACTAATACGAAAAGCAAGGGAAATAAGGGGTTTGAATTTTGTGCTGAGCTTGTTCAGGTGTTTCAAAATTTTCAACTTGAACAAGCTCTTTTTTTATAGAAAATAAGAGATACAGATCATACGAAATTTACACCATTTATTCAGAACTCCGATATTACCTTAATTATATAAGAGCTGTATTATCTTATTGCTATGATAAATCCTTCACAAACAGCTTAACAGTGAAAGCTGCAATAAAGCAAATAAAAGCAGTGAAATAAAAACCTGCGTTGAGGCTGGCAATATCGCTTATAAACCCTACTGCCACAGGTCCTGTAAACATGCCTAATCCGTATATGGCCTGGAAGAATCCCATGGCACTTCCTCTTTTGTTTTCTTCAACATTCTTTATGCTAAGACCCATAAGCAGCGGCAACGTAACACCCTTGCCAAACCCTCCAATCACCTGCGTTATGACAAGAACCGAGAAACTCTTTGCAAATGGGATGGCTATACATGAAAAAGCTGCTATGATAAAACCCGCAAATAGTGTTTTCTTTTCGCCAAACTTATTGGAAAAATAAGAACCGCTTAATGCGCCTGCCGGTATTCCGGGAAGTATTGACAGCGTTGAAAGCAATCCAAGCTGAGCGCTACTTGCGCCTAAAGACTCTGCGACAATGGGCGTAAAACCGTAAACAGTTGCAAAAACTACAAATTGTGAAAGTATTGCCAAAACAGATACAATGATAAGGTTGCCGGATTTTCCCACTGAAGCCAGTTCTGCGAAGGACAAAGGTTTCCTGGTTATTTCTTTGTTTTCACTGATTAACATTCCTGAAATGAATGCCAGAACCGCTGCTGCCGCAGCTAACAGGAACGAGCTCCTGGCCCCGAATATTTCAGCCGCGCTGCCTCCTGCAAGCATTGCCAGGACCTGGCCGAAGTTATTTGCAGCCATTATATATCCAGTGGCTTTTGTTGCCTCGTCGCTCCTGTAATAACTTGAAAACAGAACTGAAAATGCAACCCAGGAAGCTGCTGCGATTCCCGCCAGCGCTCTGAAAAAGAGCATTGACAAAGCGCTGCTGAATAACCACAGTCCAAGTCCACTTAAAAAACTGGAGATAATGCCTAGAAGGATAAACAGTTTTCTTTTATTCAACCTGTCTGAAATAATTCCAAGAGGAATCCTTATAATCATCTGTGAGAAACCATACGAGCCAATTATTATACCAACCATACCGTGGGATACGCCCAAGTCTTCAATATATCCCGGAAATATCGGAACATATGCGTATAATGAAAACCAGAAAAGAGATGTTGTTATAATAAAAATTATGTATTTAAATTTTCCTTTGTACATCATTTCACCCTTTGCCATGTACTTAAAACAACGAAAAAAATAATAAATAAATTCAACACAGCTAACTTATGTTAATTAAAGCTTGTCTCATTATAGCATGTTTTCAAAAAATATCATATAGCATAATTTCATGCCATGTGAAATAAATAATGGAAAATTTAAAATTTTCCCTTGACATGATGAGTTATTATAATTATAATTAAGTTGTAATCATTACAAGTTTGTATTTATTACAATAAACAATGTTTTATAATTAGGGCAAGGGAAATAATATGAGTGATATGAGAGCAAAAATGGAGGATATAACAAACAAACTGAAAAGCAATAATATCCGCCTTTCTCATCAAAGGCTTAAAGTGCTTGAATATCTGGACCATAACAGGATTCATCCTACGGTGGAGCAGATTTATGAGGGCCTTCATGATGAGATTCCTACTTTATCCAAAACAACAATCTACAATACATTGAATGCATTAACAGAATCCGGATTGGTTAAGGTCCTGACCATTGAGGATAATGAAACACGCTACGACATTAGAACCGATGCCCATGGGCACTTTAAATGCACGGCTTGCGGAGAAATATATGATTTTGAAGTCAATATGGATTCACTAGAAATACAAGGTTTGAACGGTTTTAGGGTATATAGCAGGGATATGTATTTCAGTGGTATTTGCCCAAAATGCATGGAGCAGGAATAAAGGAGCGCCATGAAGTTTTAAGGATAACAATAAAAAATTAATGGATATAAATAAAAATTTAAAAAATTAAAGGGAGGTATTATAATATGTCAGAAAATAAGGTACTTAAACATTTAATGGAGGCTTTTGCTGGTGAATCCCAGGCAAGCAGGAAGTATGCGGCTTATGCACAAAAAGCTGAGAAGGAAGGCAAAATAAATGCAGCAAAGCTTTTTAAGGCAGCTTCCGAGGCAGAAACTCTGCATGCTAAGAGGCATTTGGAAGTAGCAGGCAAAGTATTGTCAACACCCGAAAATCTTCAGGATGCAGTCAATGGTGAAACATACGAATTTGAGAGCATGTATCCCGAATTCCTGAAAGCCGCGGAAGAAGAAGGAAATAAAGAAGCAATCCGTACATTTACTTATGCAATGGAAGCTGAAAAGGTACATGCAAAACTATACAAGGAAGCTTTGGGAAATATCGATAATAATGAAGAAGTATTCTATTACCTGTGCCCCATATGCGGCAATATAGAAAAAAGCGTTCCTGAAAAATGCGGTATTTGCGGCGCACCAGGTTCTAAATTTATCAAGTTCTGAATTTGACGAAGCGTTATTGACATTACAATGGACATATTCCGGTAAGGATTAAAAAATAAAACCTCCACAGGCAGTAATTATAATGACTGTTTGTGGAGGTTTATGATTTTTTAGAAAACCTTATGTTGGCAGTTCGAATTTGATTTAAATAATCATCTTTTTTTCAAGTCCGGTTTACATTTCTTCCTTCACGCGGATATATTATATTGCCAAAATAATTTGGTTTGAAAAAAATCAAAATTTGACAAGGAGGACGTGTAAATGAACAGGAAACTAATAAGAAATGTTACACCTGAAGCTGCCTGGAGGTGGTTTGTTCCTGCCGGTGTGGAAGAATTTGTCTCGGATTTTATTCATGACCCTAAGTATGACATTGACAGAACGGATTATAAAGAAATGTGCCGGATATATGCAAGTGAACTTCCTTTTGCCTGTAACCGGCCTTTTCTGGTAGAAGACTTGAATTACATTGCCGATTTATTGGAGAAACACATAAAAAACTATATTGAAAAAATCGGCGGGGAGGAAAACCTGCAATTGCTGACCAAGGAAGAATCAGATGAGAGGTACGAAGCGGCACTTGAGGAGCTTATAAGTCTTTTGGAAAAGGACATGAAATGACATTATTTGAAGAAAGGAGAGAGGGAGAAATATGTTTATGGAAATCAAAAGGACAGGCCGCCCATATACAGTAGTTAAATTGCATGGCAAATACTGTGCAGTTATGATTCTTTCGGAACATGACAACGAGGAGGATGCATTAAATGCTGTGCTTGATGAACTTTTAAAAGGCTTTGATGAAGATTCAAATGACAAAAATGATGAACCTAGAAAACAAGGTATATCTTTAAGAGAAGCCATGAAGGACATGACACCCGAGCAACGGGAAAGGTTCCTTGAGGAGAGAAACAGGAAATTTCTCAATCCTATACTTGATTTGAATATCGAAATGCTCAAAGAGAAAGCAAGGCAGCTTGGGATAAAATGGATAAAATAAGGCTTGGAAAGGAAGCTTATAGATTTGCAGAAAGCAATACTAGTAAAAAAGTAATAAAATGAATTATATATTGTCGTTACAGTTTTGAAACACTGCGAACTGAAACTCTTCTACTTGAAAAAGAGCGATTATTCAACCAGCTTTGGGAAGACTCAATTTATATTTAATATTTATAGTGTAAAGAAGGCTGTTTTACAACCAACAAAACTCAAATAAGCGAAATAACAAGAGAAAATTTTTACTACATTTGTTTGATTCGAACGTTTTTTACTATTGAATTATGAATTAATATAATATTTATAGTATAATATTAGCAAAAAATGATTAAAAAATATACTTTATGCCAATAGCTAAAGTAACATTTTACATAGGAGGATAAAATGGAGGAACTTGTTAAAAGAATAATAAAATTCAGAGATGATCGTGATTGGAAACAGTTTCATACTCCGGAAAATATTGCAAAGTCAATTTCAATTGAAGCAGGAGAGTTATTGCAAAATTTCCAATGGAATAATAACTATAACAGAGAGGCTGTCTTGGAAGAATTGGCAGATATTATGAATTATTGTATTTTAATGGCTGATGCACTTAATGCTGATATTATTGAAATAATAAATGATAAAATTGATAAAAACGAAAAAAAGTATCCGATCGATAAATGTAAAGGTTCAAGCAAAAAATATACTGAGTTATAATGAATGAGGTGTCAGCTAAATGGTTATTTACAAAAGTAGTACTGCACATTTTGATCATGATGTTCGTTATAATAAAATAGTAGATAAGCTTGAAAGTAAATTTATTAAAATCCTTGGTAGAAGGGTGTCTGATTCTGAAAGACACTCTTTTCAAAATTCTTTAAGTAAAATGAATGAAGTACTTACTAATGAAGATTTACATAATAAGGATTGTGGTGTTTTAATTGAATATAAATTGCCGCAATCATCCATGCGCCTTGATTTTATGATAACAGGCAAGGACAAGTTCTTAAATCCAAATGCTGTAATTGTGGAACTAAAACAATGGGAAAAGGTGGAAGAAACAAATACTGAAAGGCAGGTATTGACTTATATAGGTGGTACTATTAGAGAAGTAAATCATCCAGCAATTCAAGTATCAACTTATAAGCAATATCTAATGGACTATCATCCAGCATTTGATCCCGAAAATGAAAATGCAATAAAATTATTTGCATGTTCTTATTTACATAATTATAAAGCTACTGAAACAGATAAGCTATTTGACGATAAATTTAAACCATATATTGAAGACAATCCAGTTTTTACAAAATCTGATGTCAAAAAAATCGGATCATTTATTAGAACTCATGTGGAAAAAGGAGACGGACTTGAACTCCTTGATTATATAGAAGATACAATTCCCAGACCAACTAAAAAATTAATTGATCATATTAACAATATTATCGATGCGAAATCCGAGTTTATATTAATGGATAATCAACTTGTAGTTTTTGACAGGGTAATGCAAATAGTAAGAGACTACTCATTAGATGGAAGTGATGGAAAATTTGTTGTTCTTGTAAGAGGCGGTCCGGGAACAGGTAAATCAGTTGTGGGGCTTAATCTATTGGCAAAAATATTGCGTGAGGGAAAAGAATGTATCTATTTGGCGCCGAATGCTGCTTTTAAAAATGGCATGGCTAACAAAATAGATATTGAAAGAGCAAAACGTTTATTTAAACACCCTTATTATTATAATAAAGAACTAACGTTGTCTAAGAAAACTTTTCAGACTGCTATTGTAGATGAAGCGCATCGTATTAGCTCTACACCACCACCGATGCAAAAAAAATTAAAGAAAAGTATTGTTGAAGAAATTATATCCAAAACGCATCTTACAGTTTTCTTTACAGACGATAATCAAATGATTAGGCCTAATGATATTGGGTCGTATAGCCATGTAAAAGATGTAGCAACTAAATTAGGGTGTAAAATATATGAATATGAATTAGACGCGCAGTTTCGCTGCGGAGGGTCTGAGGGATACATAAATTGGTTGGATGATGTATTAGGTATTCGGGAAACAGCTAATGCAACCGGATGGGAAGATTTGGATAATTTTGAATTCAATATAATTGATGATCCAAATGAGTTGCGAGATATTATTGTAAACCTTCAGGCTCAAGGTTTTAATTCAAGAATAGTTGCAGGTTATGCATGGCCATGGAGCAAGGATTTGGACGAAAATGGTGAGTTGGTTAAAGATGTCAAGATTTACAAAGATGGAAAACTGATTTTTGAGATGCCTTGGAATCCTCAAGATACATATAACTCAAAACGACCGAAAGATATTCCTTTAAGTGGTGCAGATTGGGCAATAAATCCAAATGGAGTTAATCAAATTGGATGTATTCATACTTGCCAGGGCCTGGAATTTGATTATGTTGGTGTTATTATGGGTGAAGAATTTACTTATAATAAAAAATTAGGAAAGTGGCAGGCTGATGTGACAAAATGTTATGATAAGAAAATAGGGGAAAATTGTGGTGGTCAGTTTTTAAGGCTTGCTCAAAATACATACAAAACACTTCTTACAAGAGGGATAAAAGGAGTTTTTGTATATTCTGTTGACTCAGATACTATGGAATATTTGAAAAGCCGATTAAAAATTGTGCGTCAATTTGAAAAATCCAGGTTCTATCATAAAAAATTTACTACTATTGAGGAATTATTCATAGGTACAAAAGTTAAAGCAGCTGAAAAAACGGCAATCTATAATAAAAAAGTTACAATTACTGTAAACAAGTTTAATATTAGGCCTATTCAAGATACATATTATTTTTGTGATATACATGAAGAGCAAAAATTTTATAATGACTTAATGAAAGTTTTAAATAATGAAAATAAACCTATAGAGAAAGAAGTTGAGCAATTAATCGAGAAGATACCTCAGATTAAATATTTTTCCGAGAGCAAGGTAGATTTATTTATAGATACCGGTATAATAAAGTTTGAACCTTTAGCAATAGTGAGAAGATTGGAACAGGGGAAAGAAGTACTTTCATTGATATTTAAAAAGATTTAAATTAAGAAAAACAAAAGGTATATTATGTGAACTGTAAAATCTTTCTCGTGTAAGAGGTCTGAAACTTTTTTGTTAATTAACTTTCATCGATATTTTTCAATATTGCTTGAAAGTCAAATGCTGGCTCACAAGCCCATTATCATAATATAGTGGAATATGAGTTGAGGAATTTTTGCTTGCGAAAAACAACCTGTTTTCTTCAAAGCCAAACAACTCCCTATCTTCAGTTAATGATAATGTGTTACTGCTTGATAAAGAGAGCAAATTTTCCAGGTTTATTGAATGCAAATCAATCATGTTATATAATTAAGTATCAACAGGTTAAAAGCAACAGTACCAGTTGTTAGCTTAATTTAATTTTAAGAACAGGAAAGTGAAGAAATATGGAATTTAAATTATTACATCCGGCTGATCAAATTGTAATGATAATGGAGAGAATATACGGCTATGGAATGACTACCACGTCCGGGGGTAACATTTCCATATTGGATGAGAACGGCGACATATGGATAACACCGGCAGGTGTGGATAAAGGTTCTCTTACCAGCAGCGATATAGTTTGTGTTAAGCCTGATGGAAGTATTGAAGGCAATCACAAACCTTCAAGTGAATTGCCATTTCATCAGTCAATATACAGGCAAAGACCTGATGTAAAGGCAGTATTGCATGCCCATTCGCCTGCATTGGTATCCTTTAGCATAGTGAGAAAGCTGCCGGATACCAAGCTTATCCCCAATATGAATCTGATCTGCGGTGAAGTGGGTATGGCTGAATATGGACTGCCTGGAAGTGTTGACCTTGGTGAAAAGATTGCCGCAACCTTTAAAAAGGGCATGAACACCGTACTGCTTGAAAACCACGGCGTTGTTGTAGTTGGAGAAGATTTGTTCAAGGCTTTTATGGCATTTGAAACTTTGGACTTCTGTGCAAGGCTGGAAATTAAGGCAAGGAGGATTGGAATTCCTGTTTCATTAACTCCCAGGTATATTGAAATATCAAAGCAGAAACAGCATGTAGAAATGGAAGAGTTTGTACCTGAAAGTTACAGCAGCTATGAAAGGAAAATGCGCAAGGAAATGTGCAAGCTTATACAGCGTGCCTACGACCAAAAATTGTTTACGAGCACCCAGGGGACTTTTTCAACGAGGCTGGAAGGCAATTCCTTTTTGATTACTCCGTACAATGTTGACAGAAAGTATATTGATGTTGATCAGATCGTACGGATAGAAAACGGAAAGAAGGAAGCAGGCAAAACACCCAGCCGCTCTGTATTGCTCCACAAGCATATTTACAAAATGCATCCGCATGTTAATGCGGTAATAATAGCCCATCCTCCCAATATAATGGCTTTTGCCGTGACCGAGGAGGAATTTGATTCACGCACAATTCCAGAGAGCTATATTTTGCTGAGAGATATCGTCAAGCTGCCTTTTGGGTCAAGCTTTATGCAACCTGCCTTGGTGGCCCAGGAGTTTTCACCGAAACGGCCCATTGTTCTAGTAAAGAATGATTGCATAATAGTAACTGGAAGTTCTCTGCTGAATGCTTTTGACAGGCTTGAGGTGGCGGAGTACAGTGCCAAGGCATTGATAGCTTCAAAAGAACTTGGAGAAGTTGTTACTATTGATGACAACAAGATTGCTGAAATTGAAAAAGCATTTAAATTGGAATAAGAGCCCCAAGGTTTATCTTGCGCTC
The DNA here is from genome assembly GCA_012840535.1 of Clostridiaceae bacterium. Taxonomy (GTDB): domain Bacteria; phylum Bacillota; class Clostridia; order Acetivibrionales; family DUMB01; genus DULF01. The sequence continues at coordinate 4,205 of DULF01000174.1, read as the reverse complement.
TTTGAGGCGTAAATTTATTATGCGGCTCTGATGCTAAAGGTTCATTATATACAGCAAAATCCATAACAGGTTTTCGGACTGAATCAATATTCTGCGGCAATCTTCCACTGCCTGAGGTGTTATTCCGTTTTTGTGGGCCACGTTGTTGCGGTAGTTGCCTTTCACATATTCAAGGCCTTTTGTCAGCAGCATCCTGTTAAACTCGGCATCATCATTAAAGGCAATTTTGATTGCCGGGCGTTTTGGTTTTGGCTGTAGCATTAGATTAAGCCCCTTAAACTTTGAAAGGTTATTAAAATTGATCGATTTCATGGGAAACTAACGATACTTCACCTTTTTCAATATCATGCCTGTTCAGTTCACTTGTGAAAAAACCATACAGAATATTTGCTCTCTAAAGATTTTTGCAGGACAGTATGCATTTTGCAATTGTCATCTGATTCATATATTGATATGAAGTATGAGGTGCTGGTAAGATAATATATATACATAAAAAATTGCATGATTTTGTGTGTGATGTAAATGAGATTAATTTGAATTTTCCTTATAACAAATGAAGGAGCTGATATACATGAATGGCAAGAATTGGATTCGCATTATTTATGGAGACAATCCCTGGCAAATGGTGAAAGAATTGCTTGAAGCCATAAAACCTGAGGAAGAAATAGACAAAAACGCGCTTATTGGAATTAAACCAAATCTTGTTGTGGCAAAACCTTCGAGTTCAGGTGCAACAACTTCTCCCGAAATAGTGGCAGGGCTTATTGAATACTTAAAGTCGAAAGGGCGCGACAGAATAGTAATTATGGAAGGCTCCTGGGTGGGAGACAGGACTTCAGCAGCTTTTAAAATATGTGGGTATGAGGATTTGTCGAAGAAATATAATGTTCCTCTTATTGATCTTCAAAAGGATAAATATAAAGCATATGAAATAAACGGATTGAGGATAAACATTTGCGATTATGTAAAAAAGGTTGATTATTTAATAAACATACCGGTCCTCAAAGGCCACTGCCAGACCAACATAACCTGTGCTTTAAAGAATATGAAAGGCTGTATACCTGATTCCGAGAAAAGAAGATTTCATAGCATGGGTTTACATAAGCCTATAGCATATTTAAACAAGCTGATAAAGCAAAATCTCATAATTGTTGATGGCATGAATGGCGACCTCAACTTCGAAGAAGGCGGCAATCCGGTCCAGATGAACAGAATAATCGCAGGAAAGGATCCTGTGCTGATAGATGCATATGCTGCACATTTGATGGGTTTTAGTGTTGAGGAAGTTCCGTATATTGCCATGGCTGAAAGTATAGGCGCAGGTACTGCTGACCTGGAAAATGCCGATATTATTGAATTGAATAAGGATACCGGTTCAAGAAAAATAACGCCTTCAAGAAGGGTTCAACAGTTATCAAGGCATATTGTCGAGGACAGCGCATGCTCAGCCTGCTACGGAAGCCTTGTTTATGCGCTTGAAAGGCTTAACGAAAAAGGCCTTTTGAACAGGTTAAAAGAAAAATTGTACATTGGACAGAATTTCAAAAATAAACGGTATGATGGAATAGGAATCGGTTCATGTACTTCTGGGTTTGACAAATGTGTTAAAGGCTGTCCGCCAAAAGCAAGGGATATTGTAGAATATCTTGAGAGCCTTATATAATCAATATGCAATGGAGTGAATACAATCTCTAAAGTGGTAACGAAACTGGTTAAAGCAGTAATTCAATAAACGATGGAGAGGTTATGGCCAAGAATCCCAAAATATACGAATTTGAAACTGTGATTCAAAAAGTTCCTGACATCGATGGCGTATATTATCGTGTTTCCTTATGATGTGAAAGCTGAATTCGGTTTGAAGTAATTGCAGAGAATGCGAGATGGTGCTATGAAACAGGGAATCAACATTAATTGGAGGATAGGGCATACAAAAAATCCGGAAAATGTTGAGTAACTGGAGGGCGCCGTATATTCAGTCACTGATGAAACTAAACATAAAACAGTATATGGGATTAACATTTGTATATACCGGGACATAAAATAATATACGAGACCTTATGAGGAGAGAATATATTATGCAAATATTCTATACCGTACGTCCCGGTGACACTCTTTATAACATAGCCATGCGCTGGTCCGTTCCCCTGCAGGCACTAATTGCCGCAAACAATCTTGCGGCGCCATATACGATTTATCCAGGCCAGCAATTGTCTGTACCTCCCGGTATAACTACGTATGTAGTCAGGCCTGGCGATTCAGTGTATTCCATCTCCCAAAGATATGGAATACCCATGAGTGTAATTATTGATGCCAACGGACTGGAGCCTCCGTATATAATCACGCCAGGTACTGTTCTCACAGTACCGCAAGGCGTGCCTTTTTATATGGTCAGGCCGGGAGATACACTTTTCAGGATTGCAGTGCAATACAATGTGACAGTGGATGGACAGCCAAGACCTGACCTTATCATAAAAGCAAATAATGGCCTTACTCCTGACATCGTTCCAGGTATGAGGCTGCGAATTCCCTATGCCCCTCCGGTGGAAGCCGGTCCACTGGCAGTTTTGTTCACCGATGGGTTTGCCGATTTTATAGTGCCTGACATTCTGGCTTTGGAAGAAACGGGTTCCATTCAGGTAGATGATGCAGGCAGGGCGTCAACAATATTCTGGTCTCCCGACCGAAGCAAGATCGCTTATGTGGCAGATACCGGCGTAATTTCAGTAGTTAATGTGTCTACAGGGAGTATTTCAAAAATTGATCAAATCAGCTTCCTGGCTTTTGTAGATTGGTCCCCCGATAACCGTAGGTTGGCTTATTCGACCGGCAGGGTGATCCGGATTTATGATGTGCTAAACAATACCTTTGTGTCCATCGATCGTCCCGGAGCATCATATGCCCAGTGGTTTCCCAATGGTGTGGAATTACTCTATGAGGCGAAGGATGGCGCGGGTATCAGCCAGTTATACAGAAGCAATGCTGATGGAAGCAGCGAAAGACAGATAACAAACAACCGAAATGGTCCTTTGAACGAGGTAAGGCTCTCGCCAAACGGCAATTTTGTTTTATACACGTCTCCAGGAGTGAGTATTTCAGAAATTTATACACTGGAGCTGGCAACAGGCAGGATATATAAAATTCCGGGAGGGCCTGAGGCTAAAAACTACTATCCAACATGGTCTCCGGATTCAACCCGCATAGCGTACAGTTCAACCTGGTTCAGAAATGGAAAATACTATTCACAGATACGCATGTCGGGGGTAAGAGGAGAAGGTGATACCATACTGGCAATTTCCAGCTGCTATTCAACTCCTGTCACCTGGTCACCTGACAGCACGAAAATAGCCTATTTGTCCGGGTGCAGAGAGGATGTTCCCCCGGTGGAAGTGTGGAGTATAGACATCAGAAAGCCGGTTCCCGTCAATGTGCAAAGTGGCTTTTTGTTTTACAACCTTGATTGGTCACCCACCAGGTGAGTGACCAATTTTTAATAAATAAAAAAACAAAAAGAACATGCTGTATGACACTTATCAATATAGGCGAGCTTGTTAAGAACCTTATCAAAATACATTTGTTCAAAATCTATATATTTTTCAAAAACATGCAAAAATACATCCTGCACTACGTCCTTAACATTGGATGAGGTTTTACCTATATACGCTTTAGAGACGATAAAAAAGCTGAAAAATATCCCGGAATAATTTGTTTTTTTAACATATTGAGCACGTTTATGTGAGAAATAATCAGCCTATGCCATAAACATTGGCATCTGATTATGTACAAAGTAAAAAGCGTCCATGATCCAATTCTGCTTTTCTAAATATCAACTCCCAGGAACAGCCTGATGAGGTACCCGATTATAAAAGAAATGACGGCTACTCCCAGGCTGATACCGGCCATTTCAAAAAACCTCTCTTTAAATGAAAGATCCTTGGCTACCGATATATAAAAATTAAAGACAAGTATTATAAATATGGCCGCAACAATTGTAAACACAAGACTTACCACATAGTTGGAAAATACTAGATAGGGCAATACCAGGCATGCAACAGTGAAAACATATGCCCCTCCGGTATATAACGATGATTTCAGGGCGCGGGTATTATCCTGCTCTGTCCTGGTTGAAAGGTATTCCGATGCCGCCATTGAGAGTGAAGCTGCTATACCTGTTATAAGGCCTGCAAGTGCTATGAGGCGTGTATTCT
>DULF01000021.1 GCA_012840535.1 Clostridiaceae bacterium | reverse complement strand
CTTCAAAACAAATTACTTTAAAATGGTTATGGAAAGCCTTTCTTAATATATAGTATGATTCAGGCTATTTCAGGAATAATAAACGTCAATACTTTCATATTGATATTTCTTTAATTGGAGAAAAATTGGCTTCCAACAATATCTTTCTATAAAATTCATATAATTAGGGATAAAACCTGATGAAAATGAACAGATTTTGGAGTTTTTTTGTTAACAACAGGTAATAACATGGTTTAATCTTTTTGTAATAAGGCAAACTTATGATATAATATCCTCATGAATGAGGATATTATATGCCTCCGGCGGAGTTAAGCGCGTGTGAAATTTTCATCTGACGATGAAACGGGCATGCGCGATTATATCATGATTTTTGACAAAATCATGATATAAAAAAATGTGGATGGATGTTATATGCCGGTTGATATAAGTTTACCAAAATGCGCGGCGCTTACCAAAATAATTTTTTGAGAGGAAGTCCCGGTATGTTTTTCGAATCGTATAAGTCAATTTTATACTCCGATACGCTTTTGCCCGATATATTTATAACAGAATACTTGCCTTCAATGAGCCCGGAGTGCTTGAAAGTCTATATTTACTGCCTTTTCTTAAGTAAACATAACAAGAAAGCCACTGCCGAGGAACTCTCAAAAAAGCTGGAGATGGAAGTTGATAAAGTCAAGGATGCCTTCGCGTACCTTGAAAACCTTGGCGTTATAATAAGAAAAGACCGCAGCATACAGTTCGTTGACCTTAAAGAAAAAGAAATAAACAAATTGTACAGAAGGAAAACAACATCTACTCCTGAAGAAGCGGCTTTAAGCGCTGAACGGAATAAAAAGCGCAACCGCATTATCTCAGCCATAAACAACACCTTCTTCCAGGGCGTGATGGCACCGTCCTGGTATACTGATATAGATGCGTGGTTTGACAAATACCAGTTTGAAGAAGATGTAATGTATGCCCTGTTCCAACACTGTTACGACCACAACGGGCTTTCGAAACAATACATAACCAAAGTTGCTGACAACTGGTACAGCAAAGGCATAAAGAATTCTTTTGACCTGGACAGGTATTTTATTGAATACCAGAAACTGAAAGATATTAAACTGAAAATCGTTAAGAAACTTAAACGGAAAAGTCCTCTTACTCAATATGAAGAGGAGTATATTGAAAAATGGGTTATGGATTTCGGGTATGGTTTTGACGTCATTGAGCTGGCTCTCAAGAAGACCACAGCCATACCGAATCCTAATTTCGAATATATAAACAAAATCTTGACAAGCTGGCATGAAAGCGGCCTTAAGACAAAAGAAGAAATCCTGGCCGCTGACAGCGACAAGAAGAACACATCAAGCACAAGCACTTTAAAACAAGCGGTTATACCGCAGCACGCTAACTTTGAACAGCGTAAATATGACAAGGAATACTTCGAAAACGTTTTTGAGGATGTGTAGGCACCGGTAAAGCTATGAGTACGAACATTAACATATACAATGCCATAAAAAATGAATACGACAGGCGGCAAAAGCAAGCACGGGATGAGCTTGAGCTGCGGAAAAAAGAAGTTTACGCCAGGATACCAAGAATTAAGGATATTGAGGATGAAATAACCCGTCTTGGCCTTCGCTATAATAAAATGATACTGCACGGACTTAGAGATACAGGCCGTGTACTTCACGAGTTATCGTCGAGCATTGAACGTTTAAAAAAAGAAAAAGAGCGGCTTCTTTTAGAACACGGATATAAACCCGGCCATCTTGAAATGGTTTACCATTGCAGCAAGTGCTGTGACACAGGCATTATAAAAAGGGATACGGGTACTGAAAAGTGCTTCTGCTACAAGCAGCTTTTGATTGATTATTTATATGACCAATCAAACCTGGTTCTGGCTAAAACTGAAAACTTCGAGAATTTTGACGAAACGCTGTATCCGGATGTGGTCGACGAGAAACGCTATGGCATCAAAAAGTCGCCTCGTGAGAATATTCTTGGCATACGGGAAAAATGTATGAAATTTATTGAAAATTTTGATTCTCCGGAAGAGAAAAACCTTTTTTTCTGCGGGCCTGCCGGTGTTGGCAAAACTTTCATGGCCAACTGCATAGCCGCGGAAATTATGAAAGTGGGAAAAACAGTTCTCTACCAGACTGCGCCGGTTCTGTTTGATACGATAACCGATTACAAAATGAGGGCGTTTAAAGAGGAATATTATGAAGATGCGGCTTATAAAAAAATATTCGATGTAGAGCTACTGATAATTGACGACCTGGGGACGGAATCACAAAGCTCCGCCAGGTATGCTGAACTCCTTAACATACTCAATACAAGGCAGATAAATAACTTATCCAGACCGTGTAAAACAATAATATCCACAAATATTGAGCCTGACAAGCTTTTCGAGTTTTATACGGAGAGAGTCGAATCAAGGATTATAGGCAGTTTCGCCTTGTATAAGTTTGCAGGCGATGACATCCGCAAAATAAAGAAGCTGGGGCGGAATAAATAATTATTATCCCTCCAACCCTATAATCAGCCCCAGCAGCTTGTTAATTAACGCATTTTCAATACCCAGCAATTTCAGCCCCTGGGCATAATACATAAAGCCAATAAGCAATATTCCTGGAATCAGCCATGTTAATCCTGCCAACCTGGGTTTTGGCTGGCTTTGGATCTTCTCAGCCTTCTTTGAATTTACTTTTACCAATGCATAAAGCAGTCCTGCGAGAATCAAGGCACAGAATAAAAACATAAACAGCAGAACGACAACAACTATTATAACGGATGCTTCAGGAAGATTTTGAAAAGACGGAAAATCAATTCCCTGTCTGTATATTTCTATTTCATCCATTTTGCCAAAACTTGAAGCTATGGCTTCGTTAAGTTCGTTAAGTTTGTATGCATAGTAACTTGCAAAAACAGCTACGGTATTATTTGTAAAATGGGCAAACATTCCCCCGATTAACGAATTTGTCCTGTAGACAATAAAACCTATCAGTGCTCCCAGCAGGAACGTCCCCAGCAGTTTTTGAAAATCCATATGTAACAGACCAAAAAGGAACGCGGTCAACAAAATGGATTTAACAGCCCCAAAGCGCTCAAATCCCCGTTGCATTACTCCCCTGAATAAAAACTCTTCGCAAATACCGGCAGAACCTCCTATTACAAGTACATTAATCAGCAGCTTGACGGCGTTGTCGGCTACAGGAGGCTGCACTATAAGCGTCTTGCCGAATATATGCTTTATTAATGCCAGATTTACCAGGTTAAGTACGCCTACCGCCGGTATAGCAAACACCATTATCATGAAAATCAAAAAAAGATTCACAAAACCTGCCTTGTTAAATCTCATAACCTTTTTAATGTCATATTTGAATACAAGCATGTAAATAAGCGCCGGGAGCAAAATCAGGCCAAACTCTGTAATAAGAATTCCTGAGTAGAATTCATTCCTCTGGACCCTGTGGCCTATAATCAAGAAAAGCAAAACAGTTAATGAGTATATTATGGAAATATGGCTGACTTTCGGCTTCCGCAGGCTTGTGTCCACAGACATGTTCTCAGTCATTTCAGTGCTGTTGGATAATAAATTGCCTTCCACTTTTACATCCTCCGGATATATGTAAATTGAGCAAGCTTATACAGCCCGCCCTTGCTATTACTAATATAATACCTGAATTAGAAGAATAATACAATAATATCAAAAAAACAAAAAACCAGGCACCTGAATAATCTTTTGACTGATGCCTGGCGTCCTGCTTCAAGCCGTTTTTATGTTACATTGTGAGTATCCCGTTTGGAGTGTTTATAATCATGAGCACATCTTCTTCCTTCCCGGTCTCGGCGTTAATATATACGATAAAGTCCTTGTCGTTGAGTTTTCCCTTAAATTCATAGACAAATATTTCCGTCTTGTAATTTGTTGGTATTATTGCAAGCCCGCTGCTTAGCACCTGCATTCTGTGGTTGATTTTTGACCTTGCTTCTTCTTCTGTAATTTTAGGTATCGGTATATCCCTTTCCGTATGTGAACTAAGGTAACCTTTACTCTCAAAGCCAAGTATCTCGCCGTTATCCAAGGCAATCTTTATTTTTACCAGATCAGGATATATAGTCACATTATCCTGTTGATATGCATAATTGATTGTCGCCGTATTGTCCTCGGCAAGATAATACGTATCAACCATTCCTTTGAAACCACGGCTTTCAAGGAATTTCCTTCCCGCTTCTTTTGCCTGGTCAATATTCAGCTTCTTTTCACTGACAGGCCTGTTATAAAGCATCCACAGCACGTGCCCGCCTTTCTGCGTCACCCCTATGGTTGCCGCCTGGTCATCGGGGGCGTTTTTAAATTTGACACTATAAGAAAATGTCTTCATGGGCTCAGTATCATTCTTATCCGTAAAATCCACTGATTCTACCTTATCTTTTCCAAAAAAATCTATTACCTTCTGCTTTGCCTGCTCTTCATTCATCATTTCACCTGTCAGGCCCTTTGGCTCAGCTGTTACAAGGTGGTCCGAAAAAGGTCCGTCATATATCAGTGTAGGGTATTCCTGAAAAGTTTTATCTATGTTTTCAAACTGCTGCATGGCAAGATTTGAGGACGTTTTTTTGAATAACGGAGTGCCCTTGTCGGCAAGTTCTTTCCATTTTATCCTTCCCGTAGCAAGCTCGTTCTGCAAATTATTGAGGCTTTTTCCAAGGGAAACGGCAAAACCGTAAAGTTTTTCAATCATATTATATTGCTCGTCACTCAAAGGTTTCCCGCTCATATTCTGGTTATTTAAAGAATACGCAAAGTCGCCTACCTGTATTAAAAACTTGGACGTGTTTGCAAGCACAGGCTGGGTTACGGGAAGCTGTCCAAGGTTGGTCGCAGCAAGGTTGGCCTGTCTCCACGCTTCCTGCATGACAGATGCCGTTTTTTCCGGTGTTGCGGTTATCAATGATTTCATCAGGAGCACTTCAACGTTATTTACGTAACCGACCATATCATAAAAAGCCCGGTTATACTGGTTATCCAGCTCCTGCCTCAAACTTGCCGCGTGCTTGTACTGAGAAATTCCCCATATCGCCACAGCAGCAATAATGACAATGACAACGCTGTACATCTTCCTGTCTGAAAGCCTTCTTTTATAGTCCAGTAATTTCTCCCTGATGCCCAATTCCCTTCTCCTCCTTTAATCAAACTTGTTTTTATTTTCCAAAGTAGTGCTTTCCGATTTTTTTAACGATTTTCCTGCTCCATATCCACTTGCTTGTTGCTGTTGCAGGATTCCAGTAGTATAAGCATCCTTCGGTAGGGTCCCATCCGTTCAGTGCATCTCTCGCTGCTTTTACAACCGTAGATTTTTCATCAATAGGAACATTTATCTGCCCGTCGGATACTGCTGTAAACGCGCCCGGCTGGTATATTACGCCTGCTATGGTTTTGGGAAACCTTGGGTCCCTGACCCTGTTCAATATGACTGCTCCTACAGCTACCTGGCCTTCATACGGTTCCCCCCTGGCTTCTCCGTTGATTGCCCTGGCAAGAAGCTGCTCATCGCTTATCCCTGTACCTTCAGCATAAGCCGGGGGAATAATAAACGTATTTTCGCTTAATGGAACCACGGTCAAAAAAATTGTTATAATCAGGACAAGGAATCTTTTTAGCTTCCTCATCAGAATCTCCTCCTTAAAGCCTGAATATAGTCTTTTGAACCTGCAATCAAGAAATAATATGCTGCTATCTTTCTATACTGCTATTTTTCGTTTTTTTGCAAAAAATATGCACCTTCGCTGGAAGGTGCACAGAATATGAAAATGTAAATTGCACATTTTTGTTTAATTTTTGTTTATTTATCAAAAATCCTCCTGATCCCAAGAAGTCTTTCGGCAAAATTGCCGGAATCAAGGGATGAGTACATAACATATCCCTTATCTTTGTTTGCATGAATGAATTGATTGTCACCTGTATAAACGCCCACATGTGATACATCCTTTGAATCTTTATTAGCGCTGAAGAAGATCAAGTCCCCTTCTTTGATTTCACTCAGCGATACCTTTTTGCCAATATAAAATTGATCGTCTATATCTCTCGGCAGGTTGATGCCGTTTATTCTGCTGCAGATGTATGTCAAGCCTGAAGAGTCTATACCCCAGGAGCTTACTCCTCCGTACAAATACTTTGTTCCCTTGAATTTAGCCAATGTTGCAACAAAGTCCTCCGCAGACGTCTCCAGGATTTTCCCGCCAACAGGTATCTCAATTATACCGCTTCCCTTTATCCATCCGGTTAATTTGCCGGGCAAAGCGACTTCATATAAATCGTCTTCTTTATAATTTGAATAAAATTCGGTACCCATTACAGCCTCCTTGATTGTTATTCCGCCTTTCGCCTGGGAGGATACCGTCTTTGATTTAGCCGTAATTACAATTTTATACTTGTATTTGTCAGGCTCAATACTTGAACAGTCCTTATCTATAAAATTTGACTTAATCCAGCCAATATTTCCGTCCACCACTTCAACCTTGAACCAATTTTCATATTCCTCAAGGATGGTTACAGGCTGGTTAAAAATTGCCTGAGTAATCCGTTCAGATTTTATATCAGGCTCCGAGAACACATCCGCAACAGTTTCCGTGACAACGCCCCTGTTGCCATCGCCGGCATTTGCCGCATCTTCATTTTCTTCGCTAAATGCGGCATCAGTGCCGTCAACGTTGACATTGACCTCCCTGGCTCCAGGATTGCACCCCGTAAACACTGTAAGTTGGACTAAAACAACAAGCAATATAAGCAATAAAACTTTTCTGTTCATCTTACCTCTCCCGGCTTTTCTTCTTCCCTTTTTAATTATAGGACTGTTTTATCCGCCTTGTGAAGTTTAATTAAATGGTAAATCATATGTTAACTAAATTGAGCTTGTCCCCGGCTATCTCAAGGGCCATGTCGACTTCCCTCTTTTTGCAGGTAAAAAGCACAACCTGCCTTTTTGTCGCCATTTCGTCCAAGAACTCCAGTGTTTCTCTGCTTCTGTCATCATCATACTGGGACAGTGCTTCATCTAGAAAGAGAGGCACAGTTTCCTGCCCTGCGGTTATTATCTCGGCGGCAGCTATTCTTAAAGCAAGGTACATTTGGTCAACAGTCCCCCCGCTTAGCACAAGGCTTGCCGTTACATCGCCTGAATCAGGGTTTACCGCATTGAGCCTCAGTTTGTCATCCGCCCTTAAATCGTTGTATCTGCCTCCTGTTATCCTGCTTATAATGCCGCTCATTCTGCTGTTTAGCCTTGGACCTATGTCCCTCCTGATTTCAAGGCTTGCTTCCGTCAGCACATCAAGTGCAATATTAAGGGAGGCATAAGTGTCTTCCAGGAAACTCTTTTTATTTTCAAGTTCCTCCAGTTCCTCCTCTGTCTTTTGGAAGCTTTCTTCGTCATATGATATGCTGTTTAACATTGTTTCACATTCTCTTATATTTAAAAGAACATTACTGTATAGGTTTTCTATTGTATCCGAGTCAAGTTTTAAATTGTATTTAAGCTCATCAAGATTCGAATTCATCAGGTTGTCGTCAAAAATTTTCAGTTGATATCCGGTAAAGTCCACACTGTCAAATATTCCATCAATATCAGAAATACAACTTTCAAGCCTTCTCTCAAGCTCACGTTCCTCCTCAGCTGCTTTATTTATCAGTTTATCAAGGTGTTCAACATTTACATGGCATGTGTCGGATAAAACAGGGGCCTTAACTCCTTCCGCCTTTTTCCTTTTTTGCATTATCATGGCAGACAATTCCCTTGATATCCTGCCTCTTGCTATAATAACAACCAATGCGGCAAACAACATCAACGCTGCGGAAATGTACGCAGTCTTATCCCACAAGGCTCCTGCCATGGTGGATGCAAATGACGTAATAATCAATCCCGCCGCCAGATATCCTAACCCTTTTTTCCTTCTTCTTGCAGCGCTGATCCTGTCTTCAAGTTGTTGCAGTGCGTCCTTCAACTCGTCTTCAATTCTTTTAACTTCGCTTTGTATTGCAACCAATTCAGAGTGTTGTTTTAAGCACTTTTCCAATTCCCCACGGATTTCATAAAGAAGCTGTACTTTAGAAAGAAGGCGTTTTATGTTCTCAAGCTTTTCCTTCTCTTTCACATACCCGGCAAGCTTTGCCTCAATTTCAAAAAGAGAGTTTTTCTTTTCAACCAGATCTTTTCTTATGTTTTTAAGTTCCTCCAGCCTTTTTTCAATCATGTCAAGAGGGCTTTTTGAGGTCCTTTCCGTACCGACGTGCTTCTTCAGCGCTTCCCTCAATGCAGTTTCCGCTTTCTTGAAAGAAGTGTCATAAAAACCTGTTTGCGTTATATTTAACAGCCTGTTGTACAATTCTTTGCAGCCGTCATTGTCAATTTTCGATTCCATCTGCTTGATAAATACGGTCCTGTCAAAACTTTCCTCATTCAATCCCAAGTGATGTTCGGCGAAAAGCGCTCCCTTTTCCTTTGAAATGTTAAAACTTTGCGTAATCTCATTATACAGGGCATCAAAAACCTTTACTGAATTGCTCTCGAAATTTCTTTCCACCCTGAACATTTGTCCGTTATCAAGGGTATATTCGATAATTCCTCCATAATTATCAGAATTCCAGGGTCTGAACTTCTTCAGCGGAGGCGGCGTTCCGTCCTTTGAAGCCCTCCCGCCTTTCAGTCCGTAAAGCATTCCCCTTATAAACCATTGTATTGTTGACTTGCCTGCCTCATTTTTGCCGAATATTATATTAAAGCCGTTAATAAGCTCAATTGTAAGCCCGCTTATTTTCCCGAATCCTTTTATCTCCAACCTGTTTACAAACACTCAATTTCTCCTCTTTCCAATGCTTCAAGCCCATAGTACAAGGCCTTTGTAAGAATTTTCTTCTCGTGTTCGTCCCTCGAATTTTCAATACGCGAAAGCATTTTTCTTACAAACAAGCCTTTAAGTCCGGGTTCTCCGGCAATCCGGCTGAAATCATAATCCGGTGCGGTATTATTGAGGACTTTCAAATAAAACATACGGTTGCTGAAATATCCTGTAACATACTGCAAATCAATATTAAACCCCTGCTCTACATATCCGGTTAGGTTTACACAAAATATGCCCGCTCCGGTATCCATCCCCTTAACCGTATCTTCAATCCTTTTTATAACCTGCTCATCAGTTCCGCAACCGCTGACATCGACATCCATGCTTGAATAAAACTTTCTGTTGAGCTTGATAAACCTCGTGTCTATATATGAATTTCCGTTGTCGTCCTTGGTTATGGTTCCTACCAGCACTCCGTGCTCCCCCTCTTCGTCAAAACCGAGGGGTTCCGGACTTCCGGGATTGTATATGTTTTGTGAACGGCCTAACCCTTCAAACCTGTTGTGAAAATGCCCGAATGCAATATAATCCATGCCCAAGCGCTCCAATTCGCCGCTTGAGACAGGGTTGTAAACATCGTTCCCTATGTTCATATCCAGTGTGCCGTGCACCATAAGTATGTTTATAGCCTGCTTGTCCACAGGTTTTAACTGTCCTGTGAAAGGTTTTTCGCTGTAAAAGTCCATAAAACCCAGTCCATAGACGCATACTCCCAAGCCTGCCGCTTCAAAACATGGTTTTTCCTGTGTTAATATATGGACATTATCTGCAAACGAAAAGTTCCGGTAATATGAACCGGCTACGTACGGGTCATGGTTCCCCGGGACTATAAACACTTCAACATCCGGTATTCTATTGAACTGGTCGTTTACGAAGTAAATTGTGGACTTTTTCACATAATCGTGTTCATATAAATCTCCGCTTATTAAAAGAATATCTACATTTTCATTTTGGGCAACATCAATTATTTTGATAAAAACTTGCCTTAAATCCTGCCTTCTTTCGGAAGATTTCCCCGCAGCATTTGCAAGTGAAGTAAAAGGCGCGTCAAGATGGATATCCGCACAATGTAAAAATTTTAGTACCCTCACTTTATAACACATCCATTATCAAGAAGTTAGAGGTTGGAGGTCAGAAGTTGGAAGTTATTGGTCCAACTATCCGGAAAATCCGGTTATTCGGTTTCAATTACCGCGCATGCAACAGCGTACTCCTTTTCATGGGAAAGGCTGATTGAAATACTTACAGCGCCAAGTTTTTCATAAAGCTCCTTGCCCTTTCCTGAAAGGACAACACCAGGCTTCCCTAGCGGATCGTTTATAACTTCAATATCCTTCCATGAAAGCCCGTTTGATATGCCTGTCCCAAAAGCCTTTGACACCGCTTCCTTGGCAGCGAATCTTGCAGCATAGCACTGATATTTTGTGGAATTCTTTTTTTCACAATATTCTATTTCCTTATCGGTAAAAACCTTATTTTTGAAGCTATTGCCATCCTTCTCCAAGGCTCTTTTTATTCTCTCCACTTCAACTACATCAACGCCACACAAAATAGCCAATCTAAACACTACCTCCAAGGTAAGGTGACAGTCCTCTTCGAGGGCTGTCACCTTCTGAATGCCTTACCTGACACTTATTCCTTCTGCTCTCTATTCTTTACTTCTGCTTCTTATTCCCCGGCTTCCGGCCTCCGCCTTCCGGTCTCTGGTCTCCGGCCTCTGGTCTCTGCCCTCCGGTCTCTGGCCTCTGGTCTCTGGCCTCCGCCTTCCGGCCTCTGGTCTCCGGTCTCTGGCCTCCGCCTTCCGGCCTCTGGTCTCTGGCCTCCGGTCTCTGGCCTCTGGCCTCCGCCTTCCGGCCTCCGGTCTCTGGCCTCCGGTCTCTGGCCTCCGCCTTCCGGTCTCTGGCCTCTTTACTATATTCTGATCCGGCTCTTCCTTCTCTCTTCAAGGACGCTGTCGAGAGCTGCTGCTTCATTTACCGCAGTTTCAAGAGTTTCAAGCATTTCTTCCGATTCGATGCTGGAAATAATCTGGTGCTTGAACATGTGAACGGTGCTTTCCATGTAATCCAGTTTTGCCCCTATTCTTTCAAGCTCCTGTTTTTCTTCCTTCACCCTCTTGATAATTTTCTCATCCATTTCAATAACTTTTTTTAAATCCTCAGCGGCAACCGGATCATTTACGAAGTTCAGCTTTCTCAAATTTTGATTTATCCTGTTGGTAATAGCGCCTACATCGATTTCGCTGAGTTCCCTGTTCCTGATGCAAAAGTTTGTGAGAAGCTTGATATATGAAACAACCAGGTTCAAAGTCTGTTCCACTATTTTTTCCTTCAGATAGCTTCGTTCACCTCTAAAGAAGGAATTCACTATATCGTCCTTGTCTTCCATAACCTTGCGAAGTTTCTGGGCATACCTGGGGTTTGTGTGTTTTTTGGCCTCATGGGAAAGCCTCAGGCATGCAAAATTCAAATTCTGTATATTCCTTATTTTTTCTCTCTGATTGAATTTTTCGTGAAATTTTCTGCTCACAAGACTTTGGAGTATTGAAACAATATAAACGGCAATTGCTGCCGGATAAGCAAAAACATTGGCGCCGCTTATGTTGTTTTCAAGAATGGCGGCAATGCCTAAAGCTATCAGCAATATCCCAATATTCCTCAATCTGAAAACAGCGCTCAAAAACAACCTGGATTTCATGGCATCCCTCAAACTTTATTTATTGTAATCCGCACACCGCTCAATATGTCAATTGGTCGTCTTGTTTTCTATCTTCTCCTTAACTTCAAATCCCTGGTCACCGCTTAGCATTGCCTCTGCCCTTAAACGGGCCCTTTCTCTCGCAGAGTTCATGTCAAGCCTTTTAAGCTTTAATTCCATATTTGTATCACTCAAAGATTCAATTGCGTTTGCCCTTGCAGTTTTCCTGTTAACAATTTCTCTGGCCCTCTCAAGGCTCTCATTCACACTACCAATCCTGCTGCTCCTTGAAGTGTATTTTGCGCTTACAGAATTTATGCTTTCCCTTAATGCAGCCATCTTGGCCTGGGACTTCAGGGTTTTTATTTCATTGAGCTTTGCATTCATTTCTGACTCAAATATCTTATAATCCTCTCTTATCTTTGCAACCTCTGCCATGGCATTTTCATAGGTCGCCTTATGGGTTTCGTAAGCATTCTGGTATTCTTCCTCCTGCATCAGGAGCTCAATCAAAATCTCTTTGTCACCCTGTTTCTGCGCGGCTTCAATCCTGGCTTTAACCGCATTAAGGTTCTTCTCGGCATTTTTCATTTCAATTTTAATCAATTCCGCATTTGTCTGTATTTCGATAATCTGCTGTTCCGCTTCTTTTCTGGCCTTCTCAATTTGATTCTTTATATCCTCAAAAAGGACGTCAGGATTTTTCTCTTCCAGCCTTCCTACAAACAGTCCGAAGAATCCTCTGATCAGTGCCCCAATTCTGCTAAATAAACCCATATTTACAACCTCCTTGTATAGGCAGCCCCTCCTGAACATAAATCCAAAACGGAGTTCAAGGTGACCGGCCTTAATACTTAATATTTGTTTACATTCAATAATAATTTATAATAAATAGCCAATATTGTAAAGACAAATAACGCCGTACACAATAAACAACATTTCTACATATCCGTACTCTTTCTTTGCCTGTACTTCTCAGGAATGAGGTCTAAATCGTCACATTCTTTCAGTGCAAGCTCTGTCATATACTCAACCTGCTGCGTACTTGGCCTGCACCTCTTTATTGCTTCTTCCAATATATCCGCTGTTATAAATTCCCCGCTTTTTTCATCTTCATTTGCAATCTCATAAGCTTTTCTGACCACTATTTCTATTTCCGCTCCCGTATAGTTCTCCGTCATCCTGGCAAAAGGGGTAAAATCGGTAATATCTGTCTCAAACCCATATTTCCTGATCATTATCCTGAATATTTCCGCTCTCTCTTCCTCTTCAGGAAGCAGTATCGGTATTTTTTTATCAAACCTCCCCGCCCGCTTTAAAGCTGGATCCAGCAAGTCAGGCCTGTTTGTCGCGGCAATGAAAATAACTTTCCCCCTATTATTTGTATTGCCTGTAAACTGCAAAAATTCACTGAATATATTCCTGCTCACGCCGCTGTCCCCGCTGTCACCCCTTCTGAAGGTAGTATCTATCTCGTCAACAAATACAATGACCGGCTGCTGGGACTGTGCGCCAAGAAGGCATTTCTTGAAATTTTTTTCACTTTCACCGACATACTGTCCCAGTATCCTGGACATGTCGATTTTGACACAGTTAAACCCGCTGGTTTTTGCAAGCGCATTGACAAGCAGCGTTTTACCGGTACCGGAAGGGCCGCACAGCAGTATCCCCATTGGAACCCTTCTCAAATCACCTTTTCTGATAGGCTCCACAACATTTTTTATCAGGTAGTTCTTCGCCTTATCCATGCCGCCTATATCTTCAAACCCTATTTCAGGGTAAATAAATTCAAGAACATCACCGTATTCTTTTTTAAGCACTGAGTGCTTTTTTTCTTTTATAAATTCAAAGCTTATAGGCACGCCTTCAGCCTCAGCCCTTAGTTTTATATCTTTTATCGCCTTTCTGCTAAGCCCTGAGGAAAGCTTTGCAAATTCATCCATGCTGATATCCGTTTTCACGCTTCTGTCCCTGAGAAGGTACTCAATATACCTCAGACGTTCTTCCTCAACGGGAAGTTCAACCAGCACCGGTTCCACTTTGTATGAAGATTTCAATATTTCCTTGCTGACATCTGCAATATTGTCCGCCAGCATGAAAATTGCGCTTCCCACTGCAGAAATCTTGGAATTCGTCGACCATTCGGAAAGCCAGATAAGCGCAATTCTTTCTTCCATGGTCATGCTGCCTATATCGCCGGAAGGAATAATTTTTTCCACATGGTCTATAAAAAGCGCCATCCTGGTATTCTTCAGGGCCTTGTCAATATAAGGGAATATCCTGGACGGAAGGCTGTGCATATAGTCTGCCGCGTTATTTGAAGTAATTATGTTGAACTCTCTTTCCATACCCTGGTCAAGGAACGTCAAGCCTCTTGAAATGTCATAGAAAGCGACAATCGCAAAGTTTCTTGGTTTGATAAACTCCTCATAAATGTATCTGTCAATATTCCTGTAATTATCCATGTAATCCCTGATATTAAAGTGAAACAGGAATTCATGCGAAATCCCTGATTTATATTTATATAAAAAGTCGCTGTACCATTTACCCATATATATCCTCCCAAGTTACCGCCACGGATTTTAAACACAATGCCATTTAAAACCTGTGCCGCATATACAGCCTGTACTTTTAATTATACGATATAACCGCAAAAAAGTTTATTCATATTTCCAAAAGCATAAAATATTTTTCCCAGTGTTGGCTAACAATAATAAGGGCAAATAAAAGCAAAAGATAAGCAAAATACAAGGAGGCTTTTATGGAGAAAGTAACTTTTAATATTCCTTCATTATCCTGCAGCAACTGTTCAGGCAAAATACAGGAAGAACTAAAGACTCTCGAAGGAGTAGACAACATCTTTGCTGACCTGAAGTCACAGAGTGTAAGCATAGAATATGACCCGTCAGTTGTACAGCCTCAGGAAATCAGGAACCGCATTGAGGCACTGGGCTATGAAGTAATTTAGGGTACAGGGAATTGCCCCGTACCCTGGCCCCACCTATTTCCTGCCGTGTTGTCCGCTCTTTAATGACCTGATAATCGCCGTCTCCTGGTTTTTAATATGCCTTTGAGCGGCTTCCTGGGCAAGTTGCCGGTCTCTCTTAAGCAACGCTTCATAAATATCCGTGTGCTCTTTAATTATTTCCCTGGTGCTGTCATAATCCTTCAGGTATATTACACGGAATCTCTGTACCTGTTCCCTCAAATTATTGGTAATTTGAATCAGTTTCTCATTTCTTGATGAATTATAAATAATATCATGGAACTCAACATCTTTCTTTATTAATCCCTGCAAATTGCCCTTTTCAACGTATTGGGCAAATTGCTGCTGGACTCTCTTCAATTCCTTAAGTTCATCATCGGTAATCCTTTCCGCTGCCAAAGCGGTTGCAAGACCATCCACGCATGCTCTTACTTCAAGGGCATCCATAATATCCTTAACTGAAAGGTCGGCAACATGGGCGCCTTTTCTGGGTACCATGTTTACTAATCCTTCCAGTTCAAGTTTTCTTATAGCTTCTCTTACAGGAGTCCTGCTGACGCCCATTTTCTCTGCCAGCTGGACCTCCATAAGCCTTTCACCGGGTTTTAGTTCTCCAACAATAATAGCTTCCCGCAATGTGTTAAAAATAACTTCTCTTAGCGGTTTGTAGTCATTTAAATTAACTTTTGATAATTTCCCAGCCATTTTTCTTATCTCTCCTTCAAGATTAACGGATTTAAGCTTTTGTATTAAACATACTGTAAAACAAAGCCAATGTTTATCTTGTCGTATGGGTCAAAAAACATTCCCATTTTCCGCTGTTAATTGTATTATAAGCTTTTTCAGCTGTCTTTCTGTCTTCAAACAACCCAAACACTGTTGGACCGCTGCCGCTCATCAAACTTCCAAGCGCCCCGAGTTCCACAAGCCTTTCCTTTATATGGTGAATTATATTATATTTCTCTGCCGTAACCGTTTCAAGAACATTTCTCATATTCTTAGCCAATACATCAATTTTCCTGCTGTTTATTGCCTCAACCACTATGTCCATATCCGGCTTGTCTACTATTTTACCAAAATCAAGATTCTTATATACCCATGCCGTAGAGACGCTTAACCCAGGTTTTATCAGTACTACAACAACGTTTTCAAGAGGGTTGAGCTCAGTTAAAATGTCACCGATTCCCTCCGCCAGCATTGTGCCTCCCTTTATGCAATAAGGCACGTCTGCTCCAAGAACTTTTCCGTCCATCATTAGCCTGGAATCTTCAATTCCCATTGAAAAAAGCTCATTCATTCCTTTCAATACAGCGGCGGCATCAGTGCTGCCTCCGGCCAGTCCTGCAGAAACAGGTATCCTTTTTTCAATTTCTATCCTAACGCCGGATTTGACTTTATATTTGTCCAAAAAAAGCTGAGCAGCCTTATAAGCAAGATTCCTGCTGTCAGAAGGAACAAACGGATGGTTGCATATAAGCTCTATACCGCTTTTTACGGCTTTGAGCCTGATACTGTCATGCAGTTCGACAGTCTGCATTACCATCTTCAACTCATGGTAACCGTCCTCCCTTTTTTTTATAACGTCTATCGATAAATTAATCTTAGCCTTTGCTTTTATTTCAACAAACTCCATCCTCAAAGCAACCCATTCCTGATTTTATCCCTGCTTTTTTCCTGTCCCTGCTTTCAACCTCTAACTTCCGGCCTTATATGAGCGGCCAAAGGTACGCCCTGTATTGTTACCCCATACCTCGAACCCCTTACCTGTGGTCAGGTACCTCTCACCTCTAACTTCTCTCTTCTCACCTTTCGCCCTTCACTTCTAACCTCTAACTTCTCACCTCTAACCTCCAGCTAAAGTACATTATATACAAAAAACATTCCACTTTCAATAAAAAGTGCCTGAAATTTATGTTTCAGGCACTTTCAACTTGCAAAATAACGATTTTTTGTACAATTTGCATTGTCATCCGCCGCTAAACGCCACTAATCTCTTCTTGGTATTATAATCTGCTGTCCCGGAATTATATTGTCATGTTCGGATAAATTATTTACTTTTCTTATATCCTCCAGGGTGGTGTAATATCTCTTTGCAATTTTCCAAAGGTTATCGCCCGGCTGTGCAAAATATATGACAATACTGGGCCGTGAGCTTAATCTTTTATCATCAAGCGCACTTTCGGCGACATCCTTTATTATTGGGACATCCACTTGCATGGCGGCCTTTGCGGTTGCGCCAATAACAAACCTCACTTCAATTTCTTTAGGTGAAATCATGCTGTAGTTGCAGTGCTCTATATCAAGTTCCACCTCGCGGATTTCCGCGGAATCCGGGACTTTCACATCAATCGCATGGCTGAACGGTATCTCCTGTTCATGGCAGAATACAGGTTGCTCGGAATTATCTGCCAGATACAGGACATTGTTTCTTACCAGGCCTTCAATGACAACCTTGTTGTTTTCAACAGCATACTCAGATAAGACCGGTTTGCACAGCACATTGTAGACTTCTGCCATATTCGGGCTGTCATCGTCAATAACCAGTGTATCCTTTACAATAATTTGTTCCTTTACTTCATCAACAGGCTCTTCCATTTTAGCAGATTCTTTATCCAGTGAAAGCCTGTAATGAGGGCAGAAAGCATCCTCAATGGCATCTACGTTTTTTCTGCTGTAAGCGTCAAAAACAACTTTTAACCCTACTTCGCCCTTCAGGACCCTTAGCTCGCCGTCACTGTCTTCATCCGGTTCGAATACCGAATCTGTTATCCTGAATTCAATATCGCCAATTGCTTCCTCGTTAACAGCTTCCAAATCTATAAATTGACTAAATGGCATCTCATTTTCTATAAACTGTATACTTTGCTGCTCATCATCTGCAACATAAAGGGTAAATACATTCAGGTCTCCCTTTGCAATCACCTTGTTTTCAGTGATTTTATAATCTATTCCGCTGATTTTTACGTCATTCCGAAGAATTTCCTTTATTGAAGGTTTTCCTGCAGGTACTTCCATTTCATCTTTTATGACAAATTCTTCTTCAGCTCTTCCGATATAATTTTTGATTCTATATTTGTTTTTCAGGATCTGTATATCTTCTGCTCCCCTTATATCACTTACAACATAGTGATCAAATTCATCCTGGACTTTTGCGTCAAATTTAATAATTGCCTTGACATTAACCTTTCTTCCGTGAAGGATTTCGTATTCAATATGTTCCACGTCGCTTTTAACCCTGCATTTCATACCCTGCCTGGAGTTTGGAACATCCATGCTGTATGTGAAATTGGCCGAGGGATTAATGCTTTTAACAGCCTGCTCTTCTCCATCTGATATGTAAAGTATTTTATAACGAATCACTCCATCTATCTGTACCTTATCCTGCAAGGTATCAGCCTTATTAACATATACATCCCCATCCAGAATTAATATACGGGCAACATCAGGTTTTACATCGGGAACGATAATATCATTTTCAACAATTGTCTGGGCGGTATTTTCTCCAACGACCTGGTTGACCTTTATGGATTCTCTAACAAGCTCAAGAGACATACTTTTTCCTCCCCCTGATTTTATACAGTGTGTAGTTTCAACTAGGACAACTAAACTAATTCAATATAATATATATTGACGGGGTTTGGAAAATATTACAATAAAAAATCATACACACGTAAATGTGTATGATTTTTATTCAAGGTGAGCATTCTATGTCTATAATGTTTTAAAAAGTTTTAACTTACCTGGATTTTTTGGTCACCCTTGTATACTACAAGCTCTACGGCTTTTGTCAGCACATCGGTGTAACTATATGATACTCTTCTCGTTGTTTCGTAATCATTTTCAAATCTTACAATAAATATGCTGGGATAAGAGTTTTCAAGAATACCTTCCCTTATGACTGACTTTTTTCTCCCTTTATTGGCTTTCAACTGCACTTTTTCTCCGACAAAATTTTCAATATTCTTCTTTATCTGGAACAGGTCACCCTTTTCTATCATTTCATCACCTCATCTTTAGTTTTTACAATTATATCACAATGTAACCTGTTTGTCAAAAAAAAAGACAAATATTATAACAGCAACAAAATGATTATGTCAAGCATTTCTTAAAATTTGTAAAAATTTTCGTGAGGTGGTTATTTGAAAAAGTAAATTCCACTCCAATTTTTGGAAAGTGGAAATAAGTTTTGCAAATTTAGAATTGTAAGAAGTGTGGAAGTTACTTTTGCAAACAACTGCACGTTGTATTATTCATCTAAT
>DULF01000020.1 GCA_012840535.1 Clostridiaceae bacterium | reverse complement strand
AGCCTTGAGCTTAAAGAGTTTTGGTGCCCAGAGCCGGAATCGAACCAGCGACACGAGGATTTTCAGTCCACTGCTCTACCAACTGAGCTATCTGGGCATACCAAATGTTTATGTTATAGATTGGATGTTGGAAGCTGAATTTTGGAGGTTGGATGTTGGAGGTTAGGGCACTAAGTTTTTGAATCACCCACCCGTATTAACCTCCAATAATAATTTTACTGTCTTCCAATATCCAATATATTTGTGGTGGGCCTTCAGGGACTCGAACCCCGGACCAACCGGTTATGAGCCGGTTGCTCTAACCAACTGAGCTAAAGGCCCTTAAAAGGAGCAAAAATTAGTATAAAGCAAATTTTATCATAAGTCAAGAGCAGAATCAAAAATTACTTTTCCAACTCTATCTATATGTTCTTTTAGCTCAGGATGTTCCAGATGGGTATAATCCACAATATCAAAAAAATATGGCAATGGGCTTTGTTCTTCTAACGCAGCATGGAGTGAAGACAAAGTGTCAAACGAAACATTTTCACCATAGATAGCAATATCCACATCTGAGCCCCGCTTATAATTTCCTTTGGATCTCGATCCAAAAATTACTGCCTTTTCAATTTCAGGATACTTCTTGACCGTATCAACTATATATCGCAAATCATCTTCACTTAAGCCAAAATTCATATAAAACCACCCAGCTTATTACAAAGTTCATCAATAACAGCATAGTATTTTTCTCTTATTAACTTCTCTGCTTCTTTAGCTCTTTCTTCGTCATACGTATGTGCCATTAGATTTCTCTTTTCTAAAGCGTCTATCCATGTGTGTCCATCAGAAATAAGTTCAACCTGGAAAGCTGTTTGTATGGCATTTCTGGGACTTCTTACATTAAACCCCTCATGTTCCAGGTAATCTTTCATGGTTTTCCAGGCCAATTCAAAAGTATATTCAAAACATTTAATCAACCCTTGAGCCTCAAACTTGTTCAATTCGTCCTTTTCAATAAACTCTTTCAATTGCATGGCAGCCTTCTTAAAATTTGAATATCTCTGCTTCCAACGGATATCAGCATCCATATATCACACCTGCTTTGCATACATTTTCTCAATAATTATATCACGCTTCCGGTAGTTTTAAAACAGATGCTCAAAGTTTACATCCAAAGCAGGTTTATTTCCATAATCAAGCTGTATTTTTCATTATCAAGCAGAATCTTATCACTAGTAACCAAGTATACACTCAACCCTTGCAAATCGACTGAGCTATATCTACCCAGCGGATTAAATTTTCAGGGTTCCCTCCGCATGTTCTCAAATCTTTCAGTATGATTTCAAGATTGCAGCCTTTTGCAGCTTCCAACACATTTTTTAAATCATTTTTTACAGCCTCTTCGTCAATTTTTTCTGCCACAAAGGAAGGATTGGGTTTCCTTGAATAAATGCACTTTCTTCCGATTTTTTCTGCAGCTATATTTATGTCTGACCACGGGCTTACAGATATGCGCCAGATATTTGGTATTTCAAGTATGTCGTCCAATTTGTCGTCAAGCTTTTCACAGCACCCGTAGCAAACAAGTCCGAATCCGCTCAGTGCTTTTTTCTGATAAGGAAGGACAAATTCACGGAACATGTCAGGCGATACATCCGTAAATTCCTGTGCATCTGCAAATCCCCACAAATCTTTCAGCCTTACCCTGCTCCCGTTATAGTCCTTTTGCGGAAGCCTGTTTGTATATGCCAGACCTCCTGAGCCTGTATAGGAGGCCTTGTTATTCAGGAACAGCCTGTTTTCCCTCTCAAGCCGTTGTAAAAGTTCAAGCTTTGAAGATGACATATGCTCCATTACACGATGAAAAAACTCAGGCTTGTCATAAAGGTCAAAAAGCATTTGAGTAAGCCCTCTTAAGTGTACAAGCTCAATTAAAAGGCTTGCGACAAGTACAACATAAGGAAGGGACAAGGTTACCTTCAAAATATCCCCTAAAATATCTTCCAGCATCTCTACTCTTTTTTTTGTCTCAGTCTCATCATAAATAAAGTCCAGCTTGTGACTGAGAAATACCTGCAGGTCTTCTTCCGTATTCAATGCAGGTTTAAAGGCATAAGAACCCCCGTTCAAATCGGCAGGGCTCTGTCCCTGGATACTCAGTCCCCATGCTGTTGTATGGTCAGCTTTAGCATAATGGTAACCTGTATATTCTCCCACGCAGTCGATATTTATTTCAGGCTCGAATACAAAATCATCATGAAAATGTTCCCAGTGGTATATTTTCTGCCTTAACTGGTACTCGCATTCTCTAAGGAATGGATCACTGACCCGGAGGGTTTCCGGTGGAATGATTTCCCTCCAGGCGCCGTCTCCGTCAGGATATATAAGCACACGGGGAGCAACCTGCTCCATATCATTGTGTTTGATCCATTCCTTCCTAAGGGTCTCCTGCCTGGGATCCGAAGAAATTTCAGCAAGCCTTAAGGCCAGGTCTCTTAAAATCTGCTTGTCTCGTTTATACCCTTCCATAACCTTTCACCTTCCATAATCACTCTTTCATATTTCTATAAACTGATGCATTGGAGAATTAAGGTTTAATATAATGTATTTCCTCGGAATTCATAGGTATGTTTGCCCCGTTTTTTATAAAAACCGGCATGTATTCAAGGGGACAGGTTATCTCATGCCACTCCCTGCCCTGGTACTTCTTTTTGGTGAGCAGGTCCTCCCACTCCCCTTCAGGCAAATATACAAGCCTTACAGCATTATGTCCACCTAAAACAGGCGCAACAAGAATATCGTCTCCAAAGTAGTATTCATCGAAAATCCCTTTTACAACAGGGTCATCCGGGTGTTCCAGAACCAACGGCCGTACAAACGGCACAGATTCCTCAACGCATTTTCTTGCCGTTTTAAGAATGTATGGCATTAGTTTGTAGCGCAGTTTGATAAAATCTGTAACTATCGTTTGCGCTCTTTTGCCATAAGCCCACGGCTGACGGGTTGTAGTGCCGTGAAGCCTGCTATGGGATGAGAAAATCCCGAACTGGGACCAGCGCACGAATATTTCCTCCGAAACCTTGCCGTAGAATCCGCCCATGTCGTGGCTCCAAAAAAGTACGCCTGACATTGAAAGGGACAATCCTCCGCGAAGTGTGGAAGCCATTCCTTCATAAGTTGACGGAGGATCGCCGCTCCAACATACAGGAAACCTCTGCATGCCGGCACATCCGCTGCGCGCCCAAACAAGCGCGTTTTCTTCGCCCTTAACTTCCTTGATCGTGTTGTATACGGCTTCATTGTACAATCTTGAATAAATATTTCTCATTTCGTATCCGTTTTTACCGTTTGAAAAGACACAATCGTACGGAATGTCCTCTCCAAAGTCGGTTTTTAACACGTCCACTCCTTCGCTGAGCGCATTCCTGACCTTGCCCTGATACCATTTTACCGCTTCGCTGTTTGTAAAATCCACAATTGCGCAATGAGACAAAAGGCCGTGCCATAAATCAGCAGTATAGACGCTGCCGTCCTTTTTCTTTGCAAAATAGCCCTTTTCGCTTCCTTCCCTGAACATATCCGTTTTTATGGTTACGTACGGATTAATCCACAGACAGACTTTAAAACCTTGTTCCTTCAATATATTTAACATCTCAACCCTGTCAGGGTATTGGCTTTCATCCCAGACAAAATCGCACCACATATCATCTCTCAGCCAATAGCAGTCAAAATGCATGACATCGCACGGGATGCCTTCCCTTCTAAAGTGCTCCGCATCCCTAAGCGTGCTTTCTCTTGAGTTGCCCTTGAAGCCTGTCGAGTACCACAAGCCAAAAGACCAGTCAGGCGGAAGGGCGGCAGGGCCGGTGAGCTTAATATATCTTGACAGTATATCTTTTAAGCTGTCCCCTGTAATGATATAATACTCCAGGGAATTTTGAGGCACGCTTATGCTGATGGAAGCCGTGGATCTCCAACCAACATCGAACTCAGCTATCATATGCGAATTAAGAAACAAACCATAGCCATATGAACTTATATAAAACGGGATGTTTTTGTAGGATGTCACATCCCGGCAGCCTAATGTATCAGTATTCTTCATCACAATATGCTGGCCGCGCTTGTCAAATTCCGTAAACCTCTCTCCTAATCCGTAAATATGCTCATCATAACGCAGGGCTGCACAAATATTTGTGCTGACAACATTTCCATGGAAATCAGCAGTATAGCCCATTGGCGGAATTCTGTCTTCGCCTTCTCCCACCGAGTTTACATCGTTGAAGTTTTCTTTATAGATAATATGTCCTTTTGCATCATTAATCATGAAAGAAAAAGGATCCTTGCCAATAATAATGGTCTTGTCGCAATGCTCAACCTCAAGGTTCTCCCCTGTTTCCCGTACAACAACTTCATTCATGGGCTTCAGGAAATCATGGTTCACAAAATCGTAATATGGTGCGCTGATTTCTTTTCCCAACCGTATTCTGATTATGCCGTCGCAAAAAAAACCCAATTCAATGGAAAAAGCATATTCCTCCTTATCTTCGACGATTAAACTCAGCTCGTGGTTCTCCTGAGAAAAACTTATCAGTTTAGCTGCATAGTGTTGGATAAAATTTCTGTTTTCCATACGTCTACTCCTTTGTTATTTTATTCCTTACTGTTTTCTTCAACGTATTTGATAATCTCCCTGGCTTCTTCAACCGTTTCTGTTTCGGTGTGAAGATACAAGCCCTTTGAAGAGAGATTATCCAGCAGAATTGGGATGTCACTTGGCGGTGCCATAATAATAAGTGATTTTCCCGCATTCTGCATACGTTTTAAAACATGTATATAATTTGAGGGAGGAAGCTGCCCCTCAACATATGTCCATTGAATGGCTTTCAGCTTGGGAAGGTCAAGAAGGTAATCCAGGTGCCTTTCCTGTTCAATGCCGTCAAAGTGGTATACCGGATATTCCAGCCACTCAAGCTGCTGCTCAATTTCAGGAAGAACAAACTCTTCAAACATTTTAGGAGAAAACATCACTGACATATCACACTGCATATGGTTAAGCCTTCCCGGAGCCAAAAGGTGCATCCACGCATGGGCCCCCCCTCCGTTTA
Source organism: Clostridiaceae bacterium (assembly GCA_012840535.1). Lineage (GTDB taxonomy): Bacteria > Bacillota > Clostridia > Acetivibrionales > DUMB01 > DULF01. The sequence goes on along the minus strand of DULF01000020.1, from coordinate 4,492 downwards.
CATCCAGCGTGGCATTATAAAACAACTCGCTGGTTTTCACCCAGGCCTGGTTTATCACCCTGATGGCTTCCTTAAGCTGTTCAGGTTCTTCAATCATATCCAGCAACACGTTTTGAGTTCCGTATAAGTGGCCGATGGCGTCAATGGTGCCGCAATTGTCAGGCATTCCTATAAAGAATTCGTCCCTGGCATTTTGCGCTAAATATCTGGCTATTTCCAGCTGCTTCATAAGCGGTTCTTCCGTATAAGTGCTGTTAACGTCCGAAAGGCTTTTCCAGACCGGGTCAAACCAAATTGTATCATTCCCGTAATCCGGCTTCGCGCCAAAGTATCGGCAATGCCCCGATGTACCGTAATTCTGAAATACTATCGGCAAAGCTTCTCCGCCAAGAAACGTGCGTTCAATTCTGGCAAGAGAATTTTTCAGAATGGTTTCAGGGTCTTCCCAGTATTTTCTCAGGGCTTCAGGGTCGCCTGTCAGGTCCCTGTCATTACGAAACATGGAAATGTTTGCCCCTTTTTCCAGAGGGGCGACAACGGCAATACAAGCCCTGTCTATAACCTCTCTTTCCCAGAATGCATACAGCCGTTCCCTAACTTTGTCAATATCAGGCTTAAATCTCATAACAACACCTCATATAATATTTCAAACGCATAACACCAACTCAAAGGTTACAATTTCCGCAGGCTCAACGACAAAATTCAAAGTACCGTCCTGTATATCAATCTTTGAAATGCGTTTCTCCGCCAGGTTGACCCGGTATACTTCACGGGCTTTCTCAGGAAGGGTGAGCCTTACTTTCCTGTCCTCCTGAGCTATGCTGTAAAGCCTTAAAATAAGGCTTCCACCTCTTTCAGACAATTTAAGGGCAGACATCCTTACATCCCACGGCAAGCCTGAAATAAAAGACAACGGGTTGCCGGCAAGTTCAACATCTCCCGAACTTTTTCTGAACTGGTGGGCTATAGAAGGATATATAGACTTGGTTAAAAGTGAATATGCTCTTCCTTCGTCTTCTGCCTTGTGATAGGTAATGCTGTATTTAAAAGTATGTTTGCCTATAAGTTGAGCATCAGGAGTTTCAAATTCCCAACCGGCATGGCCTGCCCGTGTAATAAGGTCCTTTCTTGAAAGCCAACCCACACATCGCAGCAAGGTTATTTTTAGCACTGATTGCCCGTTTACGTTTTCAGCCTCATATTCGGGCAAACCTTCAGTTATCGCCGACAGGGATCCATTACCGTCACTAAGCTTTATCACCCCATGGGCCGGATGTGTTGACTGAGGGTATTCCGCCCAGGTCTCAGGAATATCCAAGTCTATTTTTCTTTTAACTATCCCAAAACAATGTTCAGCCTGGCTTTCATCTGTCAAAATCCCTGACGGGAATTCAACCTGAAGCCTGTGGTCGCATGAGTTGTTCTCAATTTCCGTTTCAAAATCAATACGATCAATATCCTTTAAAAGTGTAACCGTTATTGCAACCGGCGACGGCACAAGATTCGAACTCCGCTTCTTCCTGTCTTCAGTAAGTTTTTCCGGAAGCAGCAAGTTTCCTTTTACTATCAATTTTTGATAAACCGGTGTTGAGATTTTCTCAACCTTGGCGCTCTCCGGATCAAGGCCGTAAATACTGTCATGCTCAGGCCATGAATATGAATACTCGTCACCTGCGTCTCCCTTGTCTACAAGGCGGTTGACGCCCTGGTACACTTTTCCTGTTTTCTTGTCTATGACCTTGAAGGAATCCCCCTCAAAGGATATTGAATAATACGAATTTTCAATGCCGTTATCTTCTCCGTTTTGAACGTATGACAGGGCTTTTTCCTTCTCTTCATCAGCCCGGAAAACGTTAAGCACATGGAATCCGCAATCATACCCGGGAAGCATAAGCCCTACTTTCAACCTGTTAACCTTGTAAACTTCAGGCAGGCTTTCGTCCAGATAATCAGTATAATAAGCCTTACCGGAGGACAAGATAACATGCTCAATTTCTCTACCCTCGTCATCAACAATTTTCAGTGCCTTAGGAACTGGGGGATGTTCTATCCGGTCTTCGTAATCTTCAATTATAGATTTTTCGTAATTAACCTGCTGCATTAAAATCCGGTCTAAATCAATATCAACCTCAAGATACGACGGTTTCCTGTCCTGAACAGGTTCAAATACCATCAGCTGAGCATCTGCAGCTTTTCCGCTTCTACCTGCAATTTGTTCAATCCTCTTCCAGGTATCGGAAATCAAAGTATTTTGAATCTGCTTAATGCATTCAAATCTCGTCATCATTTCAGCGTGTACCGCATCTATGCTGCATCCGCAGATGCTGTCATGGGCATGGTTTTCCAATATTCTTTTCCAGAGGAAGGCCAAATAATCACCCATGCCGCTTTGCCCGTCTGAAAGATGCTCCCAAGCCAGGATAGGTTCAAGGTATTTTTCCATGTTTCTTTGCACAATATGATTGTTTTGTTTTATTGGCATCCTTGATGACAACGTTCCGCCAAGGAGCATGCTTCTATGCCCGTACCTGAACTCACCTGTATAAGTTTTAAGTTCAGGAAGTTCCTCTTTAAGTTCTTCTATAAACTTTTCAAGTGTAGTCAGCTCTATCTTTATATTCTCATGGCTTTCATTAAATGCCTTTACAATCTCTACAATATCTTCCTGGGCAATAATATGGTCAGAACCGTTCATTAGCAGTACATGGCGGGTTGTAGACCTGTCCCTTAAAGTTGAAATCATTTTTAAAAGCCTTGGATTGCTGACGGACGGGTCACCGCTTAACCTTGCGCTGTTGCCATAACCGCACGGCATATGGATACACAGGATTTTTGATCCCGTATGCGGCGAAGCCCAGTAAAATTCCGTATTTTCCATGAAATTTGCCGTTCCCCGCCAGAATACCATGGCATCCATTCCCAGCCCTTTTATAATTTGGGGCATTTGCTGGGGATGACCGAAGGAATCGGGCAAATAGCCAACTTGCATTGAACTGCCCATATCGGACAATATTTTCTGCCCTATAAGATAGTTTCTAATATGTGATTCTCCGCTGACCAGCAATTCATCAGGCAGTATATACCATGGGCCGCATACAATTTTGACGTTTTCAAGAGCTTTTTTTATTTGTTCCCTTTTTTCCGGCTTTATTTCCAAATAGTCTTCCAAAACTATTGTCTGGCCGTCCAGCATAAATGAAACATAATCAGGATTGTTTTCTATTATATCCAATAATTTGTCAATAAGCCTTACAAGCTTTACCCGGAACTCTTCCCTGGTAAGATACCATTCCCTGTCCCAATGAGTATGGCAAATCATGTGCGCTTTGATGTTATTCATCTTTATCTCCTTCCCATTCATGTATTCTCGGTAGCCGCTGCTCAACCGGCAAAATAGGGTCAAAGGGTTTATGGGGTTCCGTTTGGTACCAGTAGGCTGTACTTGAATAATCATTTGAGAGTTTATTTGCATGTCCGTGCTCAATTGTAACTCTGATAGAGGAATCAAAATAAATAGGATCCCTTATATGCAGCCTGTACATGCTGTTCTTCCCTCCGTATTTAAAACCTGCCTTATCCCCGCTGTACAGTGTTATACCGTGGTACGGCGCACAGAATTCCTGGGTAGGTCCAAAAGCAGTATTGAAATAGTCTTCCGTGCCGGTTCCATGAAGAGACGGAGGCCAGGGCTCACCGTCAATAAATATCATGTCGTCCCCTTCTCCGTACCACTCATTGGCCTGGGGCTCAAACACGTCAATATTTAAGTTGCAGCCTACAAATTTACCTTTTCCCTCTGCTTCAAGAATCACGTAGTTGTCCTTACCGTCCCTGTTCCTTGTAAGCCATGCTTTGGGATACCATTTTGGTTCCTCAGGTACATTGGTCTTTTCCCTGTCAAGAAGGCCGGGCTCAATGGGTGCCCATCCCCTGGTATTTGCCTCCCTGCGCCATTGTGCGTGGAAATATCCAATCTCACCCGTAAGTTCAGGGTATTCTTCATAATCAATGTAGAAATAAAAGTTTGTATGATTTTCACAATTGCTTTCTATGGTAATAACGGCCTTTTCCCTGAAAGGCATCGGAAAATAACAGCTCATTCCCCTTCCGTCCTGGGGGCTCATGGCAAATGCAGCTGATGTGAAATTTTTGCGCATTCCAAAACCCATCCCGAAAAAATCCCCAAGGGGTACTTCCACACTTGGATTTTTTTCGCCATCCCAGTACATTCTTAATACTAACTTTCTTAAGTTAAAAGGTTCCTCAACCCAGTTTTCATTACCTGTCCAGTTGGTCATCCAGATATGGCGGATTATCCCGCACCCTTTTATTTCTGCAATCACTTTTGTTTCACCAGGCTCAATATCCACCCAGTCGTGGTTTCCACCACTTTTATCGTAACTTGACACGCGGCGGCTTTTGCAGTTTTTTAGAAGAAAAAGGCTCTCCAGACTGTTGCCCGAAAACATTTCAGTTCCTCCTTTCAACCGTT
>DULF01000173.1 GCA_012840535.1 Clostridiaceae bacterium | reverse complement strand
TCCCCTTCGACCTGCTTGGGTACTTCTCCGTATCTGGCGGAGAGAGTGAGATTCGAACTCACGGTAGGCTTGCACCTACGCCGGTTTTCAAGACCGGTGCCTTAAACCAGCTCGACCATCTCTCCACAAAATCAAAGTGACGAAATATATTATAGAATGAAACGTCTCACTTGTCAATCCTATTTAATCTGTATATATCTGTAAATTTTTGTAAATATGTTATTATTTTAATACTGAAATTATCTGATAACTTCAATTCCACCCATGTACTTTCTCAGCACTTCAGGTATTACAACCGAACCGTCATCCTGCTGGTAATTTTCAAGTATGCAGGCAGTTGTTCTTCCGACGGCTATTCCGGAGCCATTTAAGGTATGCACAAATTCGGGCTTTTCCTTTGGCCCTCTTCTGAATTTTATTCCTGCCCGTCTAGCCTGGAATGATTCAAAATTGCTGCACGAAGAAATTTCAACATACCTGTTGTAGCTTGGCATCCATGCCTCAATATCGTATGTCATGGCTGAAGAAAATCCCAGGTCGCCTGTGCAAAGCTTTACAACCCTGTAAGGCAATCCAAGCAATTGCAGGACTTCTTCTGCATCATTGGTGAGGGTCTCAAGCTCTTCATAAGAAGTCTCAGGTGTAGTAAACTTGACAAGCTCAACTTTATTAAACTGGTGCTGCCTTATCAGTCCCCTTGTATCCCTTCCGGCAGAACCCGCTTCAGCCCTGAAGCATGCCGAATACGCAACGTGTTTGATCGGCAGCTGGCTTACATCCAGTATCTGTTCCCTGTACATATTCGTGACCGGAACCTCTGCCGTAGGTATAAGGAAATACTCAGTTCCTGAAACTTTAAAAGCGTCTTCCTCAAACTTCGGGAGCTGTCCTGTTCCTATCATGCTGTTCCTGTGAACCAAAAAAGGCGGAAATACTTCTGTATAGCCGTGCTTTTCAATATGGAGGTCAAGCATGAAATTAACCAATGCCCTTTCAAGTCTGGCCCCCAACCCTTTATAGAAAGTAAATCTTGCTCCTGTAACTTTTGCCGCAGTTCCAAAGTCGAGAATCCCCAATTCCTCACCAATGTCCCAGTGAGCCTTTGGTTCAAAATCAAATTCCCTTGGCTTGCCCCACCTTCTTACCTCAACATTTTCAGCGTCGCTTTCTCCGACAGGGACCTTTTCGCTTGGTATATTCGGGATCGAGAGCAATATGTTGTCTATTTGTCCCTCAATTTCTCTGACCCTCAGATCAATTTCCTTGATATTTTCTGAAAGCTCCTTCATTTCAGCCATTAAGGAAGAAACATCCTTGCCTTCCTTTTTATATTGAGGGATGAGCTTTGAATTTGTATTCTGTTTATTCTTCATCTGTTCAACCTTAAACAGTAGTTCCCTTCTGTTTTCATCAAGTGCCAAAAGCCCATCAACATCAATGTTGCTTTTTCTGTTTTTTACAGAGTTTTTCAATAAATCCGGGTTGCTTCTGATCAGTTTTATGTCCAACATATGCAAGTCTCCTTTATTTCTAATATATTTTCTTCTCCATAGCTTTATATATTATACTTATTTTCCCAACAATTCAAGAAGATAAGTCGTATTCCCCCAAATATTTGACTTCGTTAAAAGACTTTCTGGCAATATTGATAGCCTTTATTTCCTCCGCTGACAGAGGATACTTTGATTTTCCGTTCACTACAGGCTTTGCATAGGTAGATGAACTGTCCCTTGCATAAATGCCGCTCAGGACTACTCCTGTATCATTGCTGTCCAATAATGCAATAGAAAAACTTAAGTCGCTCCCTACGTTGTCGAAAGCGTTAAATCTTACAACTCCAACTTTCTGTATGCAATAAAGAAGATTTCTTTCCAAGCCGTTTATATGTAGTTCTATTTCCCTGTTTTTGGTAACAACTTTGCTTACCTGTTCAATATAATAATCCAGCAGTTCTTCTATGTTTTTATCACCTGACCCTCTCATAAACTTATTATATCTTGATATTAATTTTTTAATTTTCGACCTGTTTGATATATTCATTATTAATAATAAAAATGAAAGAAAAAAGTTCAAAATAATTATAACAAACCAATGAAACGGAATCCCAAAAACGTCCTCCATAATGCTCTCCTCGATTTATTTTATTTGATTCAGTTATTCTTTAATATATTTTAACTTCAAAAACGTTTCACGTGAAACAATTCCTTGAGAACCTGATGAATTCTATGTTCTCGAGATTTTATTATAGTATCTGTTTTTTTTACATCGGTTAATTTCCTATTTTCTCTACCAATTCTATAATCCTGTCCAATTCCTCATTAGAGTAGTATTCAATTAAAATTTTTCCCTTTTTGTTTCCGTGTAAAATCTTTACTTTTGTTCCGAAAATTTTTGTAAATTTCTCTTCGATTTCCATAATGCCTTCTAGTTCCAGCTTAGGCTTCTTTTGAACAGTTTTCTTTGTTAAATATTTCTTCACAAGTTTTTCTGTATCCCTTACGTTAAGCTGTTTTTCTATAACGGTCCTTGCTATTTTGATTTGCATTTCTTTATCTTCTACAGGAACCATGCATCTGGCATGCCCGCTTGTCAATTCCCCGCTCTTAAGGTATTCAATAACTTCATCACACAGATTAAGAAGCCTTAATGAATTTGCAACAGCAGACCTGCTTTTTCCGATAGTTTTAGATATTTCCTCCTGGGTCATATTATATTCCTTAATCAACCGGTTATACGCTTCTGCCTCTTCTATTGGGTTTAGGTCCTCTCTTTGCAAATTTTCAATTAAGGCTACCTCCATTATCTGCCGGTTCGACAAATCCTTTACTATAACAGGTATTGTAGTTAATCCGGCAATTCTTGCGGCGCGCCATCTTCTTTCTCCTGCAACAATCCTGTATATATCGCCTTCCTTTTTTACAATAATCGGTTGAACCACGCCGTGTTGCTTTATAGATTCAGCAAGTTGCGCCAGTTTTTCATCATCAAAGCTTTTTCTTGGCTGATTTGTGTTAGGCTCAATTTCATTTATTTTTATCTCCATTATGCCGTTATTTTCTGTATCATCAGTTGCCAAAAGAGCTCCAAGGCCTCTTCCAAGTCCCTTCTTTACCATTTTTTACGCCCCCTTTGAACACTCAATAACTTCTTCGGCAAGCTCCAGGTAACATTCAGCTCCTTTAGATTTCGGGTCATATAATATTATCGGAAGCCCATAACTTGGCGCTTCGCTTAATCTCACATTTCTTGGTATTATAGTTCTGTATACCTTGTTCCTGAAATATTTTTTTACTTCTTCAACTACCTGTATGGACAAATTTGTCCTAGCGTCAAACATTGTCAGCACTACGCCTTCAACATCGAGATCAGGATTTAAGTGTTTTTGTACAAGCTTAACGGTATCCATCAGCTGGCTCAGCCCTTCAAGCGCATAATATTCGCATTGTATAGGAACAAGTATTGTGTCTGCGGCAGTAAGTGAATTTATTGTCAACAACCCCAATGATGGAGGGCAGTCTATTATAATAAAGTCGAAGTTATGTTTTATTTCATCCAGCACCCTCTTTATTCTTGTCTCTCTTGAAATCATCGGGACAAGTTCTATTTCCGCACCGGCGAGCTGGATATTCGAGGGGCAAAGTTTCAAATTCTCCACTACTGTGTCTAAAATTACATTATTTATATCTTCCCCGTTTATCAGGACGTCATATATTGATTTCTTTATCTCTCTTTTATCTACTCCCAATCCGCTTGTTGTGTTTCCTTGCGGGTCTATGTCAATAATAAGGACTTTTTTCCCTTTATAAGCAAGACATGAACTTAAATTTATCGCAGTAGTGGTTTTCCCGACTCCACCCTTTTGGTTCGCAATTGCTATAATTTTTGACAAGAAATTCACTCCCTAAACATATCCTTATAATCATGTAAATTATAACATAAATAATTTTATTGTCACATACTTTTTAATAAATAATTCCAGAATGCGCATTTTATAGAGCTTTGAAGCAATTGTTTCACGTGAAACATTTATTCGTGTTTAAACAAACTAAAAACCTATATAATATGTTAAAAGGCAGGCACATTGCCTGCCTTTATCTTCAGTCCAATATTAACCGAAATATTATTTTATTTTTAAATATCCAAATTCGTCACATATTTTGCGTTTTCCTGAATAAATTCCCTTCGAGGTTCCACCTTGTCTCCCATAAGGGTTGTAAAAATTTCATCTGCAGCTAATGCATCTTCTACCTCCACCCTTAACATCTGCCTTGTCTCAGGATTCATTGTAGTCTCCCATAGCTGCTCTGAACTCATTTCTCCCAGACCCTTATACCTCTGTATTACATATTCGCCTTTTTTCCAATTTTTTTCCTTCACAATTTTTTCTACTTCTTTTTCAGAATATGCGTAGTACTCTTCTTTTCCTTTCGATATCTTAAACAATGGAGGTCTTGCAATGTAAACATGCCCGTTTTCTATTAGGGGCCTCATATACCTGTAAAAGAACGTAAGAAGCAATGTTCTTATATGCGATCCGTCAACATCAGCGTCAGCCATTATTATTACTTTCCCATATCTTAGCTTTGACAAGTCAAAATCTTCGCCAATGCTTGTCCCTAGCGCAGTTATAACAGGAAGCAGCTTTTCATTTGTATATACCTTATCAATTCTGGATTTTTCAACATTTAGCATTTTGCCCCAAAGAGGCAGTATAGCCTGGAATCTCCTGTCCCTTCCCTGCTTTGCGGAACCGCCTGCAGAATCTCCCTCCACAATAAAAATTTCACAAACTTCAGCATTTTTTTCAGTACAGTCAGCAAGTTTTCCAGGCAAGGTGGTCGTCTCGAGGGCGCTTTTTCTCCTGGTTAACTCTCTTGCCTTTCTTGCTGCCTCCCTTGCTCTTGCAGCTGTCAGGCATTTTTCCAATATCAATCTTGATACCTGTGGATTCTCTTCCAAAAAATCAGTAAGTTTTTCAGTAACTATACTTTCAACCAGACTCCTTATTTCACTGTTTCCAAGCTTTGTCTTCGTCTGTCCCTCGAACTGGGGATCAGGCAGCTTAACGCTTACAATTGCAGTAAGTCCTTCCCTTACGTCTTCTCCCATTAAATTCTTTTCGTTTTCTTTTATATAATTATATTTTCGCGCATAATCGTTAAAAACTTTGGTTATTGCTGTTTTAAATCCTGTGAGGTGTGTTCCGCCTTCAGTAGTTGCAATATTATTCGCATAGCTATGGATATTTTCTATATACGTATCATTATACTGCATCGCTATTTCAACAATGTAATTATCCTTGCTGCATTCAAAATAAATCGGAGGTTTGTGCAGCACTTCTTTGTTTCTGTTAATGTATTCAACAAATGATACAATTCCGCCTTCATAACATAAATTCTTTACAACCTTCTCTTCAGGTCTTTCATCTGTAAGAATTATTTTGATTCCCTTGTTTAAAAATGCCATTTCCCTGTACCTGTTTAACATTAAATCAAAATCGAATTCTAATTCTTCAAATATTTCAGGGTCAGGCTTAAATATAGTTTTTGTTCCTGTTCTGTCGGTATCTCCTATAATCTCCAAAGGAGTAACAGGTTTTCCCCTTTCATACTTCTGCCTGTAAATATGTCCGTCCCTAGCTACCTCTACAATAAGGAATTCAGAAAGCGCGTTTACTACAGAAGCGCCTACACCGTGCAGGCCTCCTGAAAGGCTGTAAGCTCCACCTCCGAATTTTCCTCCTGCATGCAGCACAGTGTGCACAACTTCAACAGTTGGGATCCCCATTTTAGGATGTATTCCAACCGGAATACCGCCTCCGTTATCTTGTACAGTAATTATATTTCCTTTCCCTATTGTTATGCTGATTTGGTCACATCTTCCCGCAAGGGCTTCATCTATACTGTTTGCTACTATTTCATAAACTAAATGATGAAGGCCTTTGCTGGATGTTGACCCTATATACATCCCAGGTCTTTTTCTTACAGCTTCAAGTCCTTCCAACACTTGTATCTGGCTTTCATCATATGAATTATTGTGATTTGCGTTTACCAACATACCTTCCTCCATACTTCGCCGTTCTTCTTTTCCGTTTATTTTTAAACTTCGTTATACTTTTAGTCAAATATTTTCTTTTTCTTTGACATGTTTTTTACATACAACGACCTTTTAAGAAGTGTCGTTGAAGATATCGGTGATAAGTATATCTTACTTTTTTTGTCAACTTCAGTTATAATAAAAGACTTTGGCAAATCAGGCGATATTGCTTCAACAAAACCTTCTTCTTCAGCAATTTTTAAAAAATCCCTTGTATCTTTTGATACAGTGGTGTTATCTATATCAAATATCGCTATTATATTTTTAGCGGGAATAACAACATTTCCGCCTATATGCAAAAACATTCAATTACACCTCTCTAACAATTCCCAATAATTTGTATACTCTGTATATATTTTAACTTAATTGAACAATTCGTGCAAATGTATTCAAAATTGGCTTTACTAAAGTATTTTTCCGTTCTTTACCCTGAAAAACTTTGAACTTTTTTCAGGCACTTTTCCCTCAAAAAAGCTTTTTTCAGTACAAGTTATAAATGTCTGTATACTTTTAATGCTTTCAAAAAGGTATTCCTGCCTACTACTGTCCAGCTCGGACATAACATCGTCAAGGAGCAGTATCGGAGATTCTCCTGTGTCTTCTTTCATTATGTCTATTTCCGACAGTTTCATTGAAAGCACGGCACTTCTTTGCTGTCCCTGTGATCCATAAAGTTTAATATTCATTCCGTTTAAAAGGATTTCGCAATCATCCCTCTGTGGCCCCACCAGCGTTGTGCATCTTTTTAACTCGCTTTCATAAACCTTTTCCAGCGCTTTTTCAAATTCCTTTTCTATTTCTTCCGTGCTCTCACAGTTTTCAATATTAAAAGAGCATGCGTATTTCAACCTTAAATTTTCAGTACCGTTTGTAATTTTCCTATGTTTTTCTTCAGCTATTTTGCTCAGTTTGTTTACAAAGTTTCTTCTCGTCTTTATTATTCTCGCACCGGTTTTTACAATATTATTATTCCATATTTCCAATGTATCAAGAAGGCCTTTTTTATTTTCTATTTCTTTGAGCAGTGTATTTCTTTGGGTAATAATTTTTGCATACTGCTGAAGGTCATAAAAATAAGACGGCTTTAACTGGCTGATTGTAATATCAAGAAACCTTCTTCTTTCTGATGGGCCTTCTTTAATAATCAACAGATCTTCGGGAGAAAACATGACAACGTTTAAATGTCCCATTAAATTTCCTATTTTTTTAACAGGAATGTCATTTATTTTTACGCTCTTTTTTCCATCCTTTTTGTAGATGACCTGGATCAATGTTTCTTTGTCTTTCCTGTTGACTTGCAAGTTTACTGCATATCCTTGCCGTCCAAACTTGATTAAATCCGCATCCCTGTTTGTACGGTGGGATCTTCCGGAAGCGCAAATAAATATTGATTCCAATATGTTTGTTTTTCCCTGTGCGTTTTCCCCGTATATTATATTAAAACTATCCGAAAACTCAATTTCTTCATTGTCATAATTTCTGAAATTGTTTAATCTCAGGCATTTAACGTACAATTGTCCACTTCCCCCGGAACATATTAATACAGATTTATTCTACCATAAAAACCCTTTCGCCTACCTCGACAATGTCCCCTTTTCTTATCTTTTTACCTCTTCTTAATTCCTTTTGTCCGTTTACATTTACATACCCGTTAATAATCATCGTCTTGGCATGGGATCCTGTTTCTGCGATACCTGCCCATTTCAGGAACTGGTCCAGTTTTATATATTCAGTGTGTATACTAACTTTTTCCATAAAATAATCACAACCTTTTCTTCATTCAATAAACATATGTTTATATTTTAACACAGACATGTTATTTTTCATACTGCTTACATTACTACAAAAAAAGATAGCTTGCACTATCTTTTTTCTCATTACTGCTATCTCCGATTTTTATCTGTAAACATTATTTCCCGGCTTCTTTATACTCTCCTTTTGCCTCTTTTCCCTTTTCCTCTCTTCCGTCCTCTGGCTTCCTCTATCTATTTTCTGGCCTCTGGTCTCCGGCCTCTGGCTTCTGGCCTCTGGCCTCTGGTCTCTGGCCTCCGTTTACCTCCTCACCGCCGCTATCAGGTATATAAAGTTGTCGCTTTCAACCGGCCTTATTATACATGGGCCTAAACTTGTAGCAAAGTATACGTCTATTACATCTTCATCAATGGCTCTTAGCGTGTCAATAAAATACCTCGGATTAAAACCTATGTCTATCCTGTTGCCGTCAGTCTCTACGTTTATTTCCTCCTTAACCGTGCCTACGTTAGTGCTTGAAGTAACCACCATTTTATCTTCCTCTATGTAGAAAACAACGGGAAACCTTCTCTCGTCTGAGGTAATTATAAGGGAAGCCCTCTCTATGCTTGCAAGAAGGTCATTCTTATTTACCCTTATTTTTGTTTCATAATCTTCCGTTATGGAGCTCCTGTAATTCAGGTATTCTCCTTCAATAAGCCTTGATACAACTTTGCAGTTTCCTATATCAAACATTATCTGGTTGCTGGTGCTGTATATGGTTATTTCATCATCCTCCGGCTGAAGTATTTTGCTTATTTCGTTCAATGTTTTCCCCGGGACAACAACCCGCAGCTCCGAACTATTGTTATCTATCCTGTTTTTTCTCAAAGCAAGCCTGTACCCGTCGATAGCTACAAAAGTGATTTCTCCGTCTTTGCACTCAACAAGAGAACCTGTAAGTATCGGCCTGTTTTCGTCCGTACTTACGGCAAATATGGTTTGTTTTATCATGTCCCGCACTATCTTTTGGCTTATTTTAAAAGCATTATCCTTTTTTATGGCAGGCAATGCAGGAAAGCCTTGCGGAGATAAACCTTTTATCTCAAAGTATGAGTTTTCACATTCTATTGTAACAAGGTTATTTTCCTTAACTTCAATTAAAACTTCAGAATCAGGCAGCTTTCTTACAATATCCCCGAACACTCTTGAGTTGATAACTACTGAACCTGCCTCTTTTATATCCGCTTCGACCAGGCACTCTATGCCTATTTCCAAATCGTTTCCCGTTAATTTGAAGTTGTCGCCGCATTCTAAAAGTATTCCTTCTAACACAGGCAACGATGTTTTCGTTGGAACTGCCTTTTGTACTATGTTTATGCCTTCCGTAAGGTTATCTTTTGAACAAATTACTTTCATTTCCTGGGCCTCCTGTTTATTTATCTTATAATAGAAATTAAAACCAGTAGTAATAACAGTAAGTATTGTTAGTTATGTGAATAACTTAAGTTAAAAGCCCGGTTTAAACAATCCGGCCTGTTGGTAACATGTTTATAAGTTGAGATAGACTATTAACAACAAGGTAAATATAATAAACAAACCTGGTTTGTCCACATTTTAATATCCCCATATCAACATTTTTTGTGGATAAAACCATAGTCATTTTCCTACAATGTTCCTTTTCAATTCTTCAACCGTACGCCTGGTTTCTGAGTTTTCCTCCATGAATTCATTTATCTTTTCACAGGCGTGAATGACTGTTGTGTGGTCACGTCCGCCAAACGCTTCCCCTATTTTCGGAAGAGACAGGTCTGTCAGCTCCCTGCATAAAAACATTGCTATCTGCCTCGGATATGCTACTTCCCTGTTCCGCTTCTTTGACTTGAATTCTTCAGGTTTCAGGTCGAAGTAGCGTGACACTGCTTCGATTATTACCTGCGGGTTTATAACCTTTGCAGAGTTTGCGGAAAGAATCTCTTTTAATGCTTCCTGTGCAAGTTCTATGTTGATTTCATGCTCCGTAAGCGATGAATATGCAACAATCCTGTTTAAAGCGCCTTCAAGTTCCCTGATATTGGATGCGATGTTGTCCGCAATAAACGCTATAACATCGTCAGGTACCGTGAGGTTTTCAAGCTGGGCTTTTTTCCTTAATATAGCTATCCTTGTCTCAAGGTCTGGCGGCTGCAGGTCAGCTATAAGTCCCCATTCAAACCTTGAACGAAGTCTTTCTTCAAGCGTGATTATCTCCTTTGGGGGTTTGTCGCTTGAAATAACAATCTGTTTGTTTGCTTCATATAATGCGTTGAAGGTATGGAAGAATTCCTCCTGTGTTCTTTCCTTACCTCCGATAAACTGTATGTCGTCTATCAGCAATATATCAATATTTCTATACTTGTTACGGAATTCTTCGTTCCTGTCGTCTTTAATGGCGTTAATAAGCTCGTTGGTAAATTTTTCAGACGAAACGTATAACACCCTGGCAGAAGGATTCTGGCTTAAAATGTAATGGCCAATGGCATGCATAAGGTGTGTCTTGCCAAGGCCCACCCCTCCATACAGGAACAAAGGGTTGTAAGCTTTTGCAGGAGATTCCGCGACGGCTACTGACGCAGCATGTGCCAGACGGTTGCTGTTCCCGATGACAAAAGTGTCAAACGTATATTTCGGGTTAAGAATAGACCCGTATACATCATCGTTTGAGTTGTTTTCCGTCTGACCGGATTGCCTTTTTGATCTTTCCTGGGAAGGTATAATGAAACTTAATTCATATTGCTTGGATGTAACATGTTTTATGGCATTTTGTATTAAAGCCGCATACCTGGATTCAAGAATGCCTTTGTTAAACTCAGCAGGAACTCCCAGTTCAATCAGGTTCGAACTCATCGAAACCGGCTCTATGGTTTTTATCCACGTATTGAAGCTGATTTCAGTAAGTTCCGCTTTAAGCACTTCCAGTGTACGCTGCCATATGTTATAGAGCTGAGTATCCATACTATCCTCCAAATTATGTAAATCATTAATAATATATCATAAAATAATAAAGAATTAAATAACTTTCAGATATAAACCTATTATATAATTCTTGACAAATTATTACTAAATTAAGCTTTAAATCTTCATATTTTATTAAAGTTATGCACAAAAAAAATATTTTCCCTGCAAGTTATCAACTGTTTATTAACATTTATTCAACATTTCCTGAAAGACGGGTATTATTTATAATATCAGACTTTAATGCAATATTCAACATGAATGTGGAGAAGTTATCCACAAAAAAATCTTTATATCTTCTGTTTATCCACAAAATAGTTTCTTGACACCCTTTATCTTTTTAATATATAATTGTTTTGCTTGTTTAAATCCATGACTAAATTCTGAGTATTCAGGATAGAATTATAAATGACTATGGAAGGTTTTTAGCAAGGATTGGGGGTGCAGATTTTGTTAAGAACGTATCAGCCAAAAAACAGACAAAGGAAAAAAGAACATGGTTTCAGAAAGAGGATGCGTACTTCCAACGGCAGGAAAGTTTTGCGCAGACGCAGACTAAAAGGGAGAAAAAGGCTATCAGCGTAAGACCGCTTGAGTGTGGTCTTTTTCTTTAATACGTAATTTGAGAGGGAAACATGAAAAAAACCGTTCCTGTTAAAAAAAATTACGAATTTCAGAGGATTTTCAGGAAAGGTAGGTTTTTTGCAGGAAAGTTCATTATTTTATACGTTTTGAAAAACAACTATGGCAAAAACAGGCTTGGTATAACCGCAAGCAGGAAAGTCGGCAAAAGTGTCAGGAGAAACAGGCTTAAAAGGCTTATCAGGGAAAACTACAGGGCATATGAAGATTTTATCAAAGACGGTTACGATCTGGTTTTTATTGCAAGGGACAGCGGTACAATGCCTGATTACTATGACATTAAAAAGGAAATGAAGTTTCTTTTAAAAAAATTAGAAGTGTTTGACCAGGAGAAATGGGATTGTTTAAAGGAGTGTTAGTGTTTATAATAAAATTGTATCAAAAATATATTTCTCCGCTTAAAAAACCTTGTTGCAGGTTTTATCCGACCTGTTCCCAATATGCGGTTGAGGCGGTTTCAAAATACGGGGTCCTTAAAGGGAGCATGATGTCGGTAAGGAGAATATTAAAGTGCCATCCTTTTCATCCTGGAGGGTATGATCCGGTCAAGTAAGCCGGTTAAAAATATAAAGGAGTTTTGATGTATGTTTGATTTTATAGCAAGGCCTCTCGGCCAATTCCTGTTCTTTATATACAACAGCATAGCTTTTCATAACTATGGCATTGCCATTATTATATTTACCGTAATTGTAAAGCTTATCTTACTTCCGCTTACAATCAAGCAGTACCGTTCGACTGCTAAAATGCAGGAGATACAGCCGCAGATACAGGAAATACAGAAGCGGTACAAAAACGACAGGGAAAAACTTAATCAGGAGCTTATGAAGCTGTACCAGGAACATAATGTAAATCCCGCAGGGGGATGCCTGCCCCTTCTCATACAGATGCCGATTTTATTTTCACTTTTTTATGTAATTACACAGCCGCTTAAGTTCATGCTGGGCAAAACGGCTGAGCAGATCCAGACACTGGTTGATTTTGTGTCTACGCATATTACTACTGGTTTTTACAAGCAAATAGACGTGCTTAACTTTTTCAGTAAAAACCCCGACAAGCTTTCTCAGGTTGGAGATATATTAAAACCCAACGAGATAATAAGTATGGATTTCCTCGGTATAAACCTAAGCGTCACGCCAACATTTGATCCCAAACTCCTCTTCGGTCCTCAGGCTGCGACATATTTGCCTTTGCTGCTTATACCGATACTTGGGGTTGTAACTACCTATATATCCGCCAGGATGTCAATGCCAACGCGGTCGCAGGATAACAAAAATGCAGCCAAGGCTACTTCCAACTCAATGATGTATATAGGACCGATAATGACGCTCATATTTTCGTTCCAGCTGCCAGCCGGCGTAGGCATTTACTGGATAGCAGGTTACGTATTTCAGATATTCCAGCAATTATATATAAATAAACATGTCATGAAGAAAAAGGAGGTTGCGACAAAGTAAATGGCTTACTCAATCGAAAGGACGGGGAAAACGGTACAGGAGGCAGTTTCTGTTGCTCTTGCTGAGTTGGATGTTGATGAGGATAAAGTTGAAATAGAGGTACTCGAAGAGGGCAGTAAGGGAATTTTCGGTATTTTGGGAAGCAAGTCGGCCAGGGTAAGAGTTACCCTCAAAGAATCATATTCTGATGCCGCTGTTAAGTTTTTGAAGGATGTTTTTGAAAAAATGGACGTAAATGCTGAGATTGAAGCTTTTGAAGATGATGATTCCGTAATGCTGAATATAGTGGGAGAAGACAGTGGAATAATTATCGGAAGAAGAGGCGAAACATTAGATTCGCTGCAGTACCTCACAAATCTTGTGGTGAACAAAGGGAAAGAAATCCATAAAAAAGTTTCCATAGATATAGAAAATTACAGGCAGAAACGTGAGGAAACACTTGTAAAACTGGCTAGAAAGCTTGCAGAAAGGGTTATAAAATATAAAAGGAATATCACCCTTGAGCCAATGAGTCCATATGAAAGGAAAATAATTCATTCAACTCTTCAGGACAACAAGCATGTAGAAACTTTCAGCATTGGAGAAGAACCGAACAGAAAGGTTGTAATAGCTCTGAAGCATAGGTAGGTTGCATACTGAAAAGCATTACAATTTCATATTGATTCATATTATCTGCTTAAGTTTAAAGTGGTTCAGGGGTCATATGTCTTTGAACCATTTATTATTTTTGGGATACGGGAGTAAGCATATGTTTGAAAATGACACAATAGCTGCAATTTCAACTCCGCTGGGTACCGGAGGAATAGGAATAATACGTATCAGCGGGGATGATGCTTTTAAAATTGCGGAAAAAATATTTAAAGGAAAAAAGGATTTTGGTTCAATAAAATCCCATACCATAAACTATGGAAAAATCGTTGATCCTGAAAGCGGAGAAACTGTCGATGAAGCGCTTTTGACAAAAATGGAGAAGCCCAACACGTTTACGCGTGAAGATGTTGTTGAAATAAACTGCCACGGCGGAATAGTTGTGCTAAGAAGAATTCTTGCACTGGTGCTTAAAGAAGGAGCCCGCCTGGCCGAACCGGGAGAATTTACAAAGAGGGCGTTTTTAAACGGCAGGATAGACCTTTCCCAGGCTGAAGCCGTAATTGATTTGATAAACTCAAAAACCGACGAAAGTTCGAAAGCTGCGATAAACCAGCTTGAAGGAAAGCTTTCAGGAAAACTTAAGGAAATAAGAAACAAGCTTATAGAGCTTATTGCCCATATAGAAGTTACGGTAGACTATCCTGAACACGACATAGAGGAGATTACCGCCGAAATGGTGTATAAAGAAGTCAGGGAAATCCGCGGAATGCTTGAAAAACTTCTTAAAAGTTTTGAAAGAGGCAGGATAATAAGGGAAGGTTTGAAGATAGTCATAGTCGGCAAGCCCAATGTCGGAAAATCGTCCCTTCTGAATGAGCTGGCGGGAAAAAACAAGGCCATAGTTACAGACATCCCGGGTACTACACGTGATATAATTGAGGAATATATAAATATAAAGGGCATTCCTGTAAAAATCATCGATACGGCAGGCATCAGGGAGACGGAAGACATAGTTGAAAAAATAGGTGTTGACAGGGCTGCGGAGGCAATAGAATCTGCGGACCTTGTTTTAATGGTGCTGGATGCCCATGAAGGAATACAGCATGAAGATATGGCGATTATTGAAAAGATTAAGGATAAAAAACACATAATAATTGTCAATAAGATAGACCTTGTGCCTGATGAGTGGGACATAAGCTCATTGCCCCAATTGCAGGATAAAAACGTAATTGAAATGTCCCTCAAGGAGGGAATAGGAGTAGAAAAGCTTGAGGATGAAATCGCTGAACTCTTCTTAAAAGGAGAGGTCAGGGCAAATGATGAATTTCTGGTTACAAACGTG
>DULF01000172.1 GCA_012840535.1 Clostridiaceae bacterium | reverse complement strand
ATTCAACCCCATAATCACCATAAATACACCTGCTATAACAGCCACAATCCCTTTAGCGGCACCTGAAAAGCTTATACTGGAACCTAAAGCTCCCACTATACCTCCTATTACAGTATAGGATATCACCCTTCCGCCGTTGTAAAGCAAACTTGGTCTTAAATTTGAAAATTTGCCGGAATTATCCTTATCAGCCTCCTTACCAACCTTATATGAAATACATTGAGACAGATTTATTCCTCCGCACATCGCTATACAATGCAGAGAAGTAAGCAATCCAATAAAAAACAGGATTCCGTATCCCATTGATTGGTCGACTTCAGGTACAAAGTTAAACCCTACCGTATTTTTTATAATAACATAAAGAGCCAGCAGTATGATTCCTATCCCTAGCAGTTGGCTGATTGACAGTTTATCTTCTTTTTCTTTCTTCGCATTTGCTTTTGAAACAACTGCAGCATCGGATTTAATCCTGACTACATAACCCAGTTTTTCTATCGTTTGAATAATTTGTTCCAATCCTAAATGATTCTCATCGTAGGCAATGTAGACATTGGAACTGCTGAAAATGGCTTTAACTTCCTTTACTCCGTCAAGCTTTTTCAGTGCATTTTCTATTCTCATTTCACAACTTGTACATGACATGCCTTCTATATAAAGAACCTTTCTCCTTAGCCTCTGTTCCATGCTGTTTATCAGTTCCTGTCCCATGCTGCACCTCCTACTTTTTCCAATTTCTGAACAATTCTTTGTACTCTTCCATGAAAACTTGTGGGATCACTATGCTTTCCTCATCCTCAGTTTTATTTTCCTTCGTGATGGGAACAGGGTTGCAACCACCTCTTATTTTTTCTATTTGATCTATCTTAAACCTATTACCACAATTCTGGCATATCAATTCATCACCCTGCTGCTTGTAATAACCTCTTCCGGAGGCAAAACATACCTGACAAGTATTAAATGCTGTCCTAATCGTTCCATCGCTAGCCTTTACAGCCATAACTTCCATGTTTATCCTACCTGCTTTATATGGATAAAACTTAGCATTTTCAGTAACTTCGTTCTTTAATATTTTTAAATCTCCTGATACACTCCCTGTTTTATCTGCTCCGCCTGTACTGAATTTGAAAATAAAGATACCTGCGATAAGAAGTCCAACTACACCGAGTACTAAATATATCTTATTTTTTGATTTCTGTGATACCTGCACATTTCGATTCTTTTGATTTGATTTACTCATACGTTGTACCTCCTCTTCATTATTTATATACAATTTTTATTATTGAATATATCACATTTTTGTGAAGATTTTATGAAGAGAAGGTGTTTAGATATTTATAATCAGCATTAATTAATAATTTGTTTTAATAAAATTTAATAAAGGCATATCATCCACGAAAGTCCCTTTTTCCGCATCTTCAATGTTTCTTTATATCTGTATTCTCTTTATTTTATTTAAAAGTTTATTTCACTATATAATTATAGCGATAAGTGGGATTAGGGCGTCCCGGGCTCAAACATTTTAGTGCGAGGATTTCTGAAATTATATCAGTTCCGCATACATTTACAATTTCTTCTAATACAATTTTTTCCAATTTTTCAGGTTCCATCTGAACCCGTGCGTTTAAAGTCATTTTCGCCTTACCTGAAGTCACTTGCGATTTATCTGCATCACTGATGTTTCCTCGTATAGTAATAGATTCTTTTTTCCCTGTTAAATTGCCGATTACAAAATCTTCAAAATCATCACCAGCTTCTATAATCAACTTGACATGACCAACTGCGGAATTCAAATTTTCAAATCTACTGCTTAACGCATTAAGCAAATCCTTTGCAAATCCATTCCAATCAACGGAAGCACCCTTCAATTCAAGAGTTGCATTAAGCCATCCCAAAACTGCTTCGCCTTCCGCATAAATGTCATAATCTATCTCTGCTAAATTTTTTCCTGCATCATCACGATTAGTCACTTCTTTCAGCCATTCTTCCAGTCCTTCACCGGTTTTAGAGCTGAGTGTAAGTACCGTAGTATTAGGCCACTTCTTCGCTGTGCGTATTCTCAAATCTTCAGCTTCTTCCGGAGTTAACAAGTCAATTTTACTAATCGCTATTATATCAGCTTCTTCCATCTGCTTGCGGATTATATATACTGCGCTGGGGTGCAGCCCGGAGTTTTCTTCGTTCAGAACAT
>DULF01000171.1 GCA_012840535.1 Clostridiaceae bacterium | reverse complement strand
TTATTGATTATTTGCTGTATCCGTATTTTTCGTTAAATGCTTTCGCACTTTCATCCAACAGCTTCTCTACATCCGCATTCGGATCAAGGAAGTATCCCATCGCTGCTGTTATAAGGCTTTCAAGTCCTTCCTGATAATATACAAACGGGTCCGTCGGCCTTCCGTGCTTCTCAAGATTGTCAAGGAACAATGCAAACATTTCCGATGAGAATGCAGGATCCTTCCATGCCGACTTGCGTACCGGCGCTCCTCCTTCTACCTTTGAGTACTTGATCTGGTTTTCTGTTGACTCAAAGAACTTTATGAATTCCCATGCTCCATCCGGATTCTTGGATTTCGAAGGTATGCAAAGCGCCCATCCGTTTACAAAGTGAGGCGCCGGACCATTTATACCAGGAATATATGTTACTCCTACCTTACCTTCCTCAAGCAGCTTGTTGCCTTTTAACCTCGGCAGGAAGTATGTCCCGTCCAGAAGCATACCAAGCTTTCCGTTTTTGAATGCTTCACGTGTATCGTCAAAACTTCCCGTAAATACACTCTCAGGTGAAATACCATGCTTATGCACAAAATCTCCAAATATCCTTACCGCTTGCGCTACTTCAGGGCTGTTCCATGCAGCCGATCCGTCACTGTTGGCCATCTTGCCCCCTAACTCCCACAAATACGGAGCTATGGAAACTTCCGGCGTACCATAATGCTTGGTCCCGTTAAACCCAAGTCCATATATCCCTTTTTCCTTGTTGGTTATTTTCTTGCCTATTTCTATCATTTCTTCAAGATTCTTCGGAGGCTCAGGTACTAAGTCCTTGTTATACCACAACAGACGGCCGTGCACTGTCGCAAGGAACATATACTTCTTTCCGTCCAGTGCGTAAGTTGTGGCCATCTTTTCTACCGGCAGGAAGTCATCCAGCTCTTCCTGGGTATACGTTTCCTTTACATAATCATCAAGTGGAAGCAATGCCCCTGCATTCATAACAGATGCCAGCTTCTGTGAAGATGCCCAGGAAATATCAACAGGATTTCCAGCCTGGTTGGTTATTACAAGCTTGGATTCAATCTGGTCCCATGGTATTGACTCATACTCAACTTTTATGCCTGTTTTCTGTGTGAAATCCTGCACTATTTCCTCAAGAGCAACTGCACGCGCGTCATTCTTGTCCCCCATGTTGTAATAGGTTGCCATCTTGAGATTCTTGGGGATGTCCTTCTTTGCTTCTTCAGTGCTCTCACCAGTCTGCTCAGTCTGAGACTGGCCAGGCTGATTTGATGAGTCTTTTGAATCTTTTGTCGAACTTCCACAGCCTGCAAAAATTGTCGCTACCAGCAGCAATGCCAGCAAAATGCTCAGATACTTCTTCATTTTCATTTAAACAGCCTCCTTACATTTTATTTTTTTGCACTCTCATTCTACAAAAGGGGCAATAAAAAAATAAGCAATCTTACCAACATTTTTGTGGATTATTCACTAATCAATTCACATAAAATTATGGTAAAATTGTTTTTCTTGTATAAAACCTTTGTAAAAATCAACGATTTTTGCAAAAATACACACTCTTTAATACTCAATCTCCCTAATATATTACATGAATACATAAAAGGCTACTGCATTGCTGCAATAGCCTTTCATATATTACCAATTAGCACCGTTTATTAATGTCTGATATCAAAGTCAGGATTCAGTGCACTCTGCTTTTTATGGTCTACTTATTTATTCACTACATTTACCGGGCTTCCCTTCAAAAACATAACGATATTATCAACTGCAATATCCATAAGCCTTGCCCTTGCTTCCTTTGTAGCCCAGGATATATGAGGAGTAATAATGCAATTCTTAGCGGACAACAAGGGATTATCCGCCTTAGGCGGCTCAACGGACAGAACATCTAAAGCTGCCCCCGCAATCAGTCCCTTATTCAAGGCATCCGCCAGGTCTTCATCTATTACAAGTTGACCTCTTGCTGTATTAATCAAAAAAGCAGTTTTTTTCATTTTCCTGAGATTCTCTGCATTAATTATTCCTTTAGTTTCAGGAAACAGAGGACAATGAAGGCTTACAACGTCGGATTCTGAAAGAAGCTCATCCAACTCTGCCCACTTAAAATTCTTCCTGTTGGATTGATCGCTTCTATATATGTCGTAGCCCAGAACCTTCATACCAAAGGCTGAAGCAATATCCGCTACGGCCTGTCCAATGCGTCCAAAACCTATAATCCCCATTGTTTTACCATCCAGCTCAATCAAGGGATATTTCCAAAAGCAGAAATCCCTGCAATTCGTCCATTCTCCATTATGTACTGCATCGCTATGATGCTGTACATGTTGCGTCATTTCCAACAGAAGCGCAAAAGTCATCTGTGCAACAGATTTTGTTCCATAGGTTGGTATGTTGGTCACAATAATACCTTTTTTCTTGGCAGTTTCTACATCCACAACATTATAACCTGTAGCCAGAACACCAATATACTTTAATTCCGGTAACTGGTTTAATTCATTTTCACCCAGCGGAGTCTTGTTTGTTAGCACTATCTCTGCGCCCTTTGCACGTTCTACCGTCATTTCAAAAGGAGTATGCTCGTAAATCGTTACATCCCCCAACTTGTTCAGATTCTCCCATGATAAATCCCCGGGATTTAATGTGTATCCATCCAAAACTACTATTTTCATCTTATAACCCCTCCTTCTATTTAACTAAACTCTACTCCATGCCAAATTCAAAACCCTTTTAGCATTAGCTATTACAATATCAGGATCCTCGTCTCCCCAAGGCTTTACTTCAAAGCTCAGGACTGGAGGATTTTCCGTGTTAAGGTAACCAACCTTCAACAGTACACGCAGAAACTCTACCAGCTCATCCACATCATTTTCCCCATTCGGGAAGCCGAAGCGGGGGTGGGTATCCCCATAAGCTACACAGCTGGGATCTTTAATAACGGTGTTTCCCATGTGTGCGTGAACCAGATAGTCTTTAATAGGCAGGATGGCTTCTTCGCAGGTTTCACGAATCATGGGAATATGGCTTAAGTCCACCATTAAGCCGAAATTATCATATTCTGACCTGACGTCCTCAGCAAACCTTTTAGCCAATGTAGCGGGACCTATAAGGCTTTTTTTGTCAATGTCATAGTCAAATATTTCCAAAACAACTCTCATATTCCCCTTGGATTTGGCATATCCACAAAGCTCTTTGGTAGATTTTAACAAAGCATGATACGCTTCTTCTTTCCTGTTCTCTTCATATTTCCCACTGAGAAATGCAAAGCCTACAGCACCCATCTCATAAGCTTCATCAATTCCGTCCTTCAAGGTCTGCAGAGCTTTTAACCTGCCTTCTTCGTTCAAGTCATTGATATTGAGGCCTGTAGTCAGCAAACGGGGCTGTCCTCCGTAAGCTACTGTCATATGTGAGGAATCAAGCATCTTTTTTACCTGCGCTCTCACTTCAGGATCCTTGATCCAGGTAATTTCAATTGCACTAAAATACTCATCGGTAACTATTTTTCGCACCGTTTCAACAATCGGGCCTTCTCCTTTCATTGTTGCCGGATATGCCATGAAATGAATCAGCCCTGGTTTCATATATTTGTAAATTGGTTCGTTCATTTTCCATTTCTCCTTTTGAATTAATTTTATATCTCTATTTTACCTTTAGTTGCTTTGCTTTTCTTCTGTTGTAATGATTCTATTTTTATGCTACAGTGATATTGTATCTTAATAATTATATCTTAATACATATCGGAAATGGAGAAAGTTACTATGCAGGATTGTTATGAAAGATACCGTATTACAGATTATGAAGATCCATCAGATGCTATACTGCACTCTGTCATCAGCAGAATTAACTATAAAGTGGTTTTGCATAGACATACCTACTATGAAATTTTTCTTATATATTCAGGAAGGCTTTTGCACGAAGTAAACAATAAAGTAATAGAAATTCCCAGCAACACTATTATTTTTATCCGGCCGGATGACTTTCACCAGTATAGGCAGTTGGGTGAGGAAAATTGCGGTCTTGTACGTCTGTGGGTTTCCACGCAAATAATGGAAGATCTCTTGAGATTTCTCGGGAACAGTTCTGGTGTTAAACGGCTATTGGAAGATAAACTCCCACCCATTGCATCAATCCAACAGACGGAAATGCAGAGTTTCGTAAAACGTTTCGAGGCTGTTTTTTCCTTGCATCAGGAAGAAGAAAGCCGTAGGGTCGCAACTTTAAAGCAACTTTTAATTGAACTTGTATTTCATTTCATCGGAATTATGAATCCGGTCCAGGGCGAAAACCTTCCTCCCTGGCTTACAGAACTATGCAGGCAAATATCACTAAAAGATAATTTTGTACTTGGACTTGAGAGGCTTTTTGATCTGTCACCCGTATCACGGGAACATTTAAGCCGTTCTTTTAAAAAGTATCTGGGAACTACGCCAACACAGTATATCAACCGTCTTCGTCTGAATTATGCTGCTAACCAGTTAGCAAACACAAACAGGAAAATTGTTGATATATGTTATGATTCAGGCTTTGGTAATCTAAGTTATTTCTATCAAAGTTTTAAATCCGCGTATGGTGTTACTCCAAAAGAATACCGTTTTCAAAAATTGACACCAGTAGATTTAGGCCATTCTTAGCGTTGTTTTAACATTTATAGTCTTTCCATAGTGGAGTAAAAACCAGGAAAGGAAACAGTCTCTGTTGTGTATAGGGGGACAGCACTGCAAAATTTTAATATAATAGCAGGACTGCCCCCCTGCCTTTGTTTCTGTCCCCTTCCTTTCACCCCGCTGTCTCCTTTAATTTAACGCGGCTGTGCGGGGGATTTTTTTCAATCTCCTCCTTAAATCTTTCCACTATTTCAAGTGCGGGCTCGAATTTCTCGTAGAACATAACCACCAAATCGCCGGGCTGGGCATCATGTAAAGCCGTTTCAAGAGCTTTCTGTTCGGAATAAATGATCTCTATACATTCCTTTCCCATTCCTCCCCTTATAAGCGCGTTGTATAAAATACCAGCTACTTCACCAGAACTCCTGCCCCTTAGGTCATCATCTTCTTTTATATATACTTTGGAAAATACCTTGCCGCATAATTCGCCCACTTCCTCTATATGTTTGTCCATCCTGTCCCCTGGTATCCCAATGATGCCAACGAGTCTTGAGGCTTTTATCTTTTTTACGTAGTCCACAACAGCCCTGTATCCTGCAGGGTTATGTCCGTAATCGAGCATTACTTTGAAATCTCCCATGTCAAAAATATTAAACCTGCCGGGGTTTGTCCGCAAATCAGGCTTA
This sequence comes from Clostridiaceae bacterium, assembly GCA_012840535.1. Taxonomy (GTDB): domain Bacteria; phylum Bacillota; class Clostridia; order Acetivibrionales; family DUMB01; genus DULF01. The sequence goes on along the minus strand of DULF01000171.1, from coordinate 29,264 downwards.
AATGTTTTCAGGCCCTTCCGTATTATTTCAACAGGCACATTCAAAGAATACAAAGCCGATATGGCAGCTAACGAGTTCTCCACATTGCATTTTAAAATACCTCTGGCTGTAATTGGTATATCACCTACAGCAATTAGAGGGATGTCATTCCCGTTTTCATGTATGAATATTGTATTCTTGTCAATATAAACAGCTTTTCCTCCCCTTCTAATGTGTTCCAGAACTAAAAGGTTGTTCCTGTTTTTTGAGAACAAAATAATATTGCACGAGGCTCTTCTGATAACCCAGTTGGTCATTTCATCATCAGCATTCAGGACAGCATATCCATCCGGCTTGACAGCTTCAATAACCAGGGATTTCACAAAAGCCAGATCCTCAAGCGTGTTTATACCATCAATACCCAGATGATCCTCGGTTATGTTGGTTATTACGCCAACATCCGCCTCTTCATAACCCAGCCCCTTTCTTATAATTCCCCCGCGTGCAGTCTCAAGAACAGCTGCTTCAACTTCTTTATTTGAAAGCACCAACCTTGCGCTTACCGGTCCTGTACAATCACCCTTTTGTATACATTCATTTCCTATATAAATGCCACTTGTTGAAGTCATTCCCACTTTTTTGCCGGTCAGCATAAGGACATGCCGTACCAGCCTGGCAGTGGTGGTTTTTCCGTTTGTGCCCGTTATTGAAACTATTGGTATGCTGCAAGGACTGCCCTCCGGGAACATCATGTCGAGTATATTAGCGGCAACATTATTGGCCTGGCCCTCCGTAGGATAAAGATGCATTCTCAACCCCGGCGCGGCATTGACTTCGATTACAGCCCCGCTTCCGCCGCAAATAGGCACTGATATATCTTCCGCCGTTATGTCAACTCCTGCTATATCAAGGCCTATTAATTTTGCAGCCTTTACTGCAAGGTAAGCGTTATATGGATGAATGTCCCTGCTGCAATCCCTTGCGGTCCCTCCTGTGCTTAAGTTTCCGTTATCTCTCAGGTAAACTTCCTCATTCGGTGCTGGAATATAGTTTTCATCAATTCCCCTGCGCGAAAGCGAAAGCCTTGCTACGCTATCCAGATGGATCTTTGTAAGAGGCTTTTCATGGTCTTCTCCACGCAAGTCATTATTATTTTCCGCTTCCACCAGTTCCTTAATTGTATGGATACCGTCACCTATAACACACGGGGGTCTTCTCTCGGAAACCGCGGACACCTTATCTCCAACAACCAGAACCCTATAATCCCTTCCCTTTATGTATTTTTCAACAATAACGGCCTTACTGAACTTTATGGCTTCAGTAAAAGCCTCCCTGACCTGTTCCCTGGTTGAAAGGTTTAATGCTACCCCTTTCCCCTGGTTCCCGTCATACGGCTTTACTACTACAGGGTATCCTATATATTCCGCAAGAGCGATTGCTGATTGCTCAGTGTAAGCAATATCCCCATATGGGACCGGTATATCGTTGTCCATAAGAATCTGCTTTGTCAGTTGCTTGTTTCCCGCAATATCCACGGAAATACAGCGTGCCGCATCAGTCAGAGACGCTTCTATTAGCCTTGAATATTTTCCATAGCCAAGTTGTATTAAGCTGTCATTACCGAGACGTACAACCGGAATTCCCCTTTTCTTCGCTTCTTCGTATATTGCCCTGGTGCTAGGTCCCATTTCTGATTCAACCGCAGTCTTTTTCAAATCATTAATTACAGTACCAACATCAATTTCTTTTCCCCTGATAAGGCTGTCAATTATATTTGCCGCCGCTCTTCCACATTCAATACCGACCTTTTCGTTCATATATTCATATACGATATAATAAGTGGACGGCTCTTTTAATAAACGTGTCCTACCGAAATATACATCATAACCAATTATGCTTTGAAGCTCAAGAACAAGGTGTTCAATTACATGAGCGGCGTAAGTGCCTTCTTCAAGCCTCTTTGCAAAACCGCCTTCAACTCCAAGCGAGCAATAATGTTTTTTCAGCCCTGGAAACATATTGACAAGTTTGCCGTTAAATCCGTCAATATCTTTTGTTGGTGTATTATGCATATCCTCAACGTCAATTATCATTTTTATTACAGGTTTGTGACTATATATGTTCTTACCTGTAAAGCTTTGTATACTATATATTTGCACACATTACCCTCCAGTCTAATGCAAACGCATAACCTTTCTGCTTTTCATATCAAATCCATAGCCCTCAGGAAGAATGTGAACTGTTACATTGTTTATAGCCAGAATCTCATCGGGCTTTGATTCTGATACATTGGAACTTATTATTGACGTGCCGTCAATAACTGTAACCGCATTTGTTCCGATTACTTCAAAATGTGCATCAGGATGGACCTGTATAGCAGTATCCTCGTCAATTCCTATACCAAGCATATACGGGTTTTCTGCTACTCCGCATAGAAGTCTTCCTATTCTGCCTCTTTGGGCAAAATGCTGATCAATAATGGCATCCTGGAGCAGACCCAGGCCGGGCGCCATTTTAAGCGTACATTTCCTTGCAGAATCATAGCTGTTTCCGTCAACTATCATGTTGTTGCTCATAGCCGACGCTCCTGCGCTTGTACCGGCAATAACAGTGCCCTCGTTATATGCCGCCTGCATGGCCGCGTAAACCTTGGTTCCCCCTAAAATGCTTGTTATTCTAAGCTGATCTCCGCCTGTAAAAAAAATGCCCGTAGAATTCCTTATCTTCTCGGCGTTATCTTCATTATTAGCATCATCCCTGGTATTTACATTTAATATTTCAGTCTGTTTTGCTCCCAGTTTTTCGAATATCTTTTTGTATTCGCTGCCTACGCTTTCCGGCTTTTCCGTAGCTGTAGTAAGCACAACCAGCCTTGCTTCCTTTCCGCCGGTGACATTTACAATGTGCTTTAAAATCTTGCTTTCCCCGTATTTGTCCTCTGCCCCGCCAATAATTATAAGGCTGCCTTTTACTTCTTGCGTCATGAATAACCTCCATGTCCAATATGAATTAATTTCTTTGGCAGCAAAAAAGCAAGGAGTAACCTTCTTCCCCTTGCATTGTCAAAAATTATATACCAAGCAAATGTCTTGTATAATTTAAAATCACTCCGCCGAATATCATGCCTATACCCATCAGAATAATGCTGGCGACAATCAGTGAAAGTCCTGCTTTGCTTCCTCCTTTGGTTGAAAGGATTCCTGCAATTACTCCGATTACTCCGAAAATGAAAGGATAAATAAATAAGGATATTATTGCTGAAATCCATCCTATTACAAGAAGAATTGTATTATTTCTTTTCAATGCCACTTCATTGCTGCCTGTTCTGTTTTCCTCATCCATAATCAATCACCACCATGTTTTATTATTTTATTATTGTCATATTTGTATTGGGGTATTCAATTATTTATTATTCAAGATAGTTCTACCCTCCCTTCAATACTTTTCCCCCGTCGACCATAACAAAACCATTTATTAAAACTTTATCCACATTCAAGCCGCCTTTGTCCAGAACAAGAATATCAGCGTCGCTTCCACTTAGTATGGCGCCCTTCTGAGGATATATTTTCAGCACTTTTGCCACATTTGATGTAACAGTCTTAATTGCTGTTTCGAAACCAATATTTTTGCTTAACACACATTCTCTTATATCGTTGAACAACTGCAAAACCTTGCCTGCAGCGTTTTCGCGGTTTTCTCCCTGTGCAGGCCTGCTGCCGTTCCCGTCGGAAGAAACCGTTATTTTTTCAATATTGATTCCGTTTTGCAGCAAAAGATGAATTGCATCCGGCACACTCAATCCGCTATCGCTGCTTTCCCCCGCCGTAAGGTCTATATTTCCACCTTTTTTGGCAAACTCCATTCCCTGCTTAAAGAGGGCTTTATTTCTGTTTATATGAGTAGGTACAAACATATTTACAGGAAAGTCAGTTTTATCTATTAGGTTAAAAAGAACTGACAGCCCTTCTTTACCTTCTCCTACGTGTATATGGACAACCCCTGCTTTTCCGCTTAACATACCACCCTTTAATGCTTCAGCGGCAATTTTTTTCAAATCATCCACACCGGGATATGATGACCTGTAATCAGCTATGGCAATTTCGCCTACGCCGATGATTTTATCCACAAATACGATATCTGACAGTATGCTACCTGTGAGAGTAACAGGAGGAACCGAATAGTTGCCTGTATAAATGTAGGTGTTCAGGCCCTCATACTGCAATGAACGGGCCTTTGACAAAAGAGCCGTCATGCTTCTTGCTACTGCGTCAAACCCCAGCAGACCTACTACCGTTGTAACACCTGCGCTTATTATATCGCCAAGTGTCAATTCGGGTATGTAGCTTTTAGCGCCTTCTTCCCCGCCTCCTCCGATAATATGGGCATGCTGGTCAATAAATCCAGGACATACAATCTTCCTATTGCAATCAATTATTTCCAAATCCTTTACAAAGTCATATGGTATATTTTTTTCAATAATGTAAATTTTACCACCTACAACTAAAATATCCTTTATCCCAATATCATCAGGGCTGTAGCAATATCCGCCCTTTAGCAGCTTAAACACAGCGCCTCCTACAGTTTCATAATTTTTCCTTAGGTATTTTAACCCTAATAAAAGAAAAAAATACCTTGTATCGATTTTACATAATTGACATTATATAATTTGAAAAAGACTTACAAGTCTGATAAACTATACACTGATTATTAACATAAACTGCGAAAAATTTAAGTAGGATGTAAATAAGTACGATATAAAAGGAAGATATATAAATAACGTAGCATTTGTCTTGCTAAACAACAAAGAACTGAAAGGTGGTTAAAATGTCAATACATTTAAGTAACTTAACATCAAAGCAAAAAAAGGTTTATGCCGTTATTGAAACCTACATAAAAACACATGGTATACCTCCTACCGTAAGGGAAATCGGTGAACTTGTAGGGGAAAAAACCCCCGGTGCAGTCCAGGGTATTTTAAATCGTCTTGAGCAAAAAGGAGTCATAAAAAGGCAAGTTGGCATGGCGCGCTCTATTCAATTGGTATCTCAGGAAAGCATGCTTTACGCTGAACCAAAATATATTCCTCAAATAAAGAAAATAACCAGGCGTAACATAGATGACCCGTTAAACATATACAATATCATTAAATATCAGCCTTTCCCTCCGTCTTTATTACCTGGCGACAACCAGTACTTCATGATTAAATGCCCTGATATAAGCTTGGAAGAAAGCGGAATAAACCAGGGCGATCTGTTGGTTGTATGCATGGACTGTGAAATAAATGACAGTGATATTATAATTATCCTCTTTGAAGATCATGTTCTTTTAAGGTATTATTATAAGGGAAAAACCGATGGGTCCATTATACTGAAAGCTGATACCAACCTCCTTGACAGAGAGGAATTCAACGAAAGTGAAGTGCATATAGTAGGCAAAGTTATAGGAAAATACGAAAAATTTTGAAGCTAAACTTTGAAGCTATATATTGAGGCGTGTCGTCAGGAAGGTAAATTAATATTGTCCTATGCTCCCTTCGACCTAAGAAAATTATTATAATTTTCTTCAAGTTTTTGAAGGAGTTTGTCCTTTACTTTTCCATCTTCCGGGTATGACACGCTGGTTATAAATAACTTATGCCCATTATTCTTTTTCCTTATGATTGTATGGTTTTCAAACAGTTCATATATCCTTTTCTCAATAACTTTTGCCCCTTTACTGTCAGCAAATGGAAGCAGCAGCATAAGCTTATTCACACCGTTATGAAAAGACGTGTCCGTCTCCCTTAAATTAGACCTGATAACCCTGTTTATTATGCTTGTAAGAGAACTGATTTCTTTTTGGTATTCAGATTTGATTAAGTCGTCATTCGGTATAACTGAAACAAGCATAAACGTCAGGGGGTATCCCCCTCTGCTGGCGGCTTTAATTTCTCTATTGGACATTTCACTAAAGCTAAATGTTATAATATCTTCTGTGATTTCAAAGTTATACAATTTGTTTAGAAACCCTGCAACCCTGCTTATTTTTTTTACAACTGCATTTTCATCATATGGTTTGGCAATATATTCTACTGCGCCTGACTCAATAGCTTTTATAACGTATTTTTTATCAGTTAAACTTGAAACAACTATTATCGGAATATCCTTGCATAAATGATTTCCTTTAACCCTCTTTAAAGCTTCAAAAGACTTGAGATCCGCGGTATTAACCGCCCAAATTATGATATCAATAGAATGTCCATCCTTCCCTATGATTTTTAACGCTTCTGCTTCATTTACAGCGTTAATTATTTCAACATTCTGATCTTTTAATATTTCAACAAGTTCAGACCTTACTATCTCAAGTTCGTCAACAGTTAAAATAGTACACTGCATCAAGCTATTCTCCTTTATAATAGGCTATTAATTCTATTATATAGTCCAAACGAAGCTGCTATCAATAGTCAATAGGTAATAGGACGTTCCTACTGAAAACAAGAAAACAGACTTCCGTAGAACAGAAGTCTGTAACGGGAGAACGGTTATGAATTTAAGCTTTCCACTTCATCTGCCACAAGCTGCCCCATCTCATAAGTTCCGACAACTTTTGCGCCTTTTGAAGCTATGTCCGCTGTCCTGTATCCTTTATTCAGGACGTTAACGACTGCAGATTCAATACTTGCGGCTTCAGTTTCAAGGCCAAATGAGTATCTCAGCATCATTGCGGCTGACAGTATGGCAGCTATCGGATTTGCCTTATTCTGGCCTGCAATGTCCGGCGCGGAGCCATGAATAGGTTCATACAGTCCAGGCTTGCCCTTTCCAAGACTTGCAGACGGAAGCATGCCTATGGAGCCGGTAATCATGGAAGCCTCATCCGAAAGGATATCGCCGAATATATTTGTGGTGACAATAACGTCAAACTGCTCGGGATTTCTTATTAGCTGCATTGCCGCATTGTCCACATACATGTGGTTAAGGGAAACCTCTGGGTATTCCCCGGAAACCCTTATAACAACTTCTCTCCAAAGTCTTGAACTTTCAAGCACATTGGCTTTGTCAACCGACGTAACAACCTTTCTTCTCTTCATGGCAATTTCAAATGCAACCCTTGCTATCCTCTCCACCTCTGCAACACTGTACACTTCGGTATCGAACGCGGATTCCCCCATCGGGCCGCCATTAACCCGCCCTCTTTTTCCAAAATATATACCCCCTGTAAGCTCACGAACTACCATAATATCTATTCCGTCCTTCACAATATCAGCCCTCAGCGGGGATGCATCCTTAAGGGCAGTGTATATGACAGCAGGTCTTAAATTTGCAAAGAGTTCAAGGCCTGCACGCAAACCAAGAAGACCTGCCTCAGGCCTCTTATCACCTGGGAGCGAATCCCATTTTGGGCCGCCTACCGCTCCCAGCAATACGGCATCACTGGACTTGCAAAGTTTTAAAGTCTCCCCCGGCAGAGGTTCACCACATTCATCAATGGAACAACCTCCCATTAAGCCTTCCCTCATGTTAAACTCATGCCCGTATATTTCGGCTATTTTTTTCAGCACATTGACAGCCTGATTAATAATCTCCGGTCCGATTCCATCACCAGGCAGCACAGCAATATCAAACTTCATAGTACAGTCCTCCACTCACACATATCATCATTTTCCTGCCGTTTGTTTTTTCACATAACCGATCAAACCGTCAGATTCAATTATTTCTTTTATAAAATCGGGGAACGGCATGCTGACATAAGTCCTGCCATTTGAAAGGTTGGTTATTTTCCCTGTCCCCAAATCCACAGCAACTTCATCGCCGTCAGAAATATCTTTTGCGGCTTCAGGGCATTCAAGAATGGGGAGGCCAATATTTATCGAATTCCTGTAAAAAATGCGTGCAAAGGTTTCCGCAATGACGCAGGAAATCCCTGAAGCCTTTATTGCAATTGGCGCGTGCTCCCTTGACGAGCCGCATCCAAAATTTTTGCCTGCAACCATTATATCCCCCGGCCTAACTTTTTTGGCAAAATCCGGGTCCAGATCCTCCATGCAGTGCCTGGCCAGTTCTACAGGGTCTGAAGTATTCAAGTACCTGGCAGGTATAATAACATCTGTGTCCACATTGTCTCCGTATTTAATTGCTTTTCCTCTAATCTCCATAATCGACAACCTCCTCCGGTGAGGCAATTTTCCCCATCACCGCTGATGCCGCTGCCACTGCAGGGCTTGCAAGGTATACTTCGCTTTCAGGGTGCCCCATCCTGCCAATAAAGTTTCTGTTCGTAGTGGCTACAGCTCTTTCGCCCTTTGCCAGAATTCCCATATGCCCTCCGAGACATGGCCCACAGGTAGGTGTGCTTACCGCCGCTCCGGCATCGATAAAAATTTCAAAGAGCCCTTCGAGCATAGCCTGCTTCCATATCTTCTGTGTCGCAGGAATTATGATACATCTTACATCCGGATGAACCTTCCTGCCTTTTAAAACCTCGGCAGCTATTCTGAGGTCCTCAATCCTGCCATTTGTGCATGACCCGATAACCACCTGGTCAATTTTTATATCTCCTACTTCATCTATGGTCTTTGTGTTTTCAGGCAAATGCGGAAATGCCACTGTCGGCCTTAAAGTTCCCAGGTCTATTTCATACGTTTCCACATATTCCGCGTCATCATCGGCCTTGTATATTTTATATGGCTTTGTGGAATGCTCCTTGGCATATTCAATTGTCTTTTCATCCACATCAAAAATTCCGTTCTTGCCGCCTGCTTCTATAGCCATGTTGGCCATGGAAAATCTGTCATCCATTGAGAGGCAGCTTAGTCCCTCGCCGCTGAATTCCATTGATTTGTAAAGCGCCCCGTCAACGCCTATCATTCCAATTATATGGAGTATTATGTCCTTGCCGCTTACCCATTTTCCCTTTTTGCCTTTGAGCACAAACTTTATGGCTTCAGGCACTTTAAACCAGGCTTCACCGGTAGCCATGCCTGCTGCCATGTCTGTACTTCCGACGCCTGTTGAGAAAGCTCCCAAAGCTCCATAAGTGCATGTATGTGAATCTGCGCCGATAACAACATCCCCAGGTACCACCAGTCCTTTTTCCGGAAGAAGTGCATGTTCCACACCCATCTGCCCTACTTCAAAAAAATTGACAATTCCCATTTCTCTTGCGAATTCTCTTATATACTTAACTTGTTCTGCAGACTTAATATCTTTATTCGGTGTAAAGTGGTCAGGCACTATAGCGATTTTATTGACATCAAATACTTTTTTAGCGCCAATTTTCCTGAATTCCTTTACAGCCACAGGTGTTGTAATATCATTTCCAAGCACCATATCAAGCCTGGCCTTTATCAATTGTCCAGCTACAACCTTATCCATCCCTGCGTGATCCGCCAGTATTTTTTGAGTCATCGTCATTCCCATTCGAACTTCACCTCCAGCTATTGCACCGCAACAAACTACAATACCGCTGTTGTAATGCCGCTATAATTTATAATGCGGATATAATGCGGTTACGATACAAAATTATATAGTTTTCGGTGAGGCACTTCTACCTGTTATTTACTTATGTTGAACAACTTTTTAACGTTTTTTGACTAAGCTGATTTATTTTGATTATCTGTACATTAAAAATTTCCGGTTACAAAGAAGAATTAAAGCCTTGCCTTTTCTTTTCCGTGACCTGTCTTCTGTACTGCAGAGGTGTTGTCTTGACGTGTTTTTTAAAAATTTCATTAAACCGCTGCTGATTTGAAAATCCGACACTGAGGGCAATATCGCTTACTTTGTGGTCTGTTTCCGCAAGAAGCTCTTTAGCCCTTTCAATCCTAACTTTTAAAAGATAGCTTATGGGGCTTATGTTCATTTCCTCCTTAAAAGCCCTGGTGAAATAACTGGGACTTAAAAATACAAATTTTGCTATATCCTTTAGCGAAATATCCCTCTCATAATTGTTGTTTATAAAATTTACAGCAATTTGTATCAGTTCTTTAAGCTTTGGGCTATGGTCCTTTATACTGTTCTCCCATTCCATTTTAAGGGCTCTTGAGATATATACAAACAACTCAAGTATTAAAAGGTAGTTTAAGAACTCGCTGTCAACTTCGTTACTCTCCCTTTCCTTCAATATCCTGTCCAGCAAAGTAATTATCTCGTTTTTCTGGCATACTTTAAGAGTAATAAAAGGCCCAGTCTCCTTGTTGCTGACGAAGTTAAGAAAATCCTCAAGTGAAACCTCGGAATACTCTCCATTTATTTTATTCTCAAATTTAAAACTCAGTACAATAAACTCACATCCCGGTTCTGATTTCACTATAAATTTATGGTACTGGTTAGGTTTTATTATTATTATATCATTAGGTCCCATATCAACAGGATGCCCGGATATTTCGAATATCATCTTTCCCCTTTTCATGTAAACCATTTCAAAAAAATCATGAATATTAGGTTCCATGGTCCATTTTGGGTCATGATATCTCTCTATGGTTTTAACAATAACAGGCATGAAGCCGGAAGAGCTAAGCACGCTTTCCCAGGCTCTCGGCAAAACAACATCCTTCATTGAAGCAAGTCTCCCTTCCCATTTATTACCTCTGAAAGGATGTACATATATAAAAACAATACTTCCTGCTTACCATTCTATATCATACCTCTTTTAACGGTCAAGTATCCATGTTATGGGATATTTTTAAAGGGGCGTTAAGCCCCTTAAACAAAATATGGACTTTTTGCCTTACATGTGTCTAAAATTAACGAGAATGAGCCAATACATTATTCAATCTCACTAAGGTCAATATTCTGCAGCACTTCCCTTAACGCTTCCGCTTCCTCTCTGTCCAGGGTTATTCCTCTTCCCATCCTTTCGTGGTTTTCATCCCAGTCTCTTATATCCAGCTTTGGCTTTCTGCCGTTCCAGCTTACCAGATTCACCTCCTTCTTCCATCCTTTTGTTCCCTCGCCAATGACTCCATAACTCTTTTTGATTTCAAACTTTACATCCGCCATACCGTTACCTCCATGTTTAGTAATCTTTAAATGGTATTACTGAGACTTCCAGCCTGCCATTATCTTTGGCATATGCCAGAAATTCATCCAGGCTGTCGTTGACTTCGAATGAAATATACCTGGGAAGAGATGTCCTGTTCAGGTCCCTTACCAGGTTTCCGTTATTGTCGATAATTGCAGCTATTTTGACATTTCTTATCCTCTTTATGCCTGACATGCCCGTGCCTCCCGGCAGCTCATATACACCCTTAGGTATATATATTATATCAACATATTGGCCTGCTTTAAGCCTCCAGCCATTTGCCTGGTCAGGGTTGAATTCTACGGTAAACAGCCGGCTTTTTTCATCTATGGAACTTAGTTCTTCCATCTCGCCTGATTCAATCAGTTTTGTATTTAATATCATTTCCCCTTCTTCAATTTCTACTCTTGTTACCTTTCCTATTATCTCGTCCGGGTTCCTCACCGACTGTTTATGGACCGCGCCGGCGCTAATTTTCTTCTCTTCAAGCATGCCGGATTTTATGAGCGTTCCCTCGGGTATTTTTGTCCTGGCAAACACGACGCTTAACTTAGGCTCATATTCTGACACGCTCCTTATAAGTATGATTTCAGCTGCAAGAAGTACAAAAGCAATAATTATAGTTAAAAAAATGAATCTCAGCTTCCTCATTAAAACCATCCCCTTCAATTGCTTTTATCCATAACATGCTGTCATTTGTCCAGGGGTATATCCGAATCCACATGTATCTTAAGTTCTATATTTTGTTTCCCCAACATGTTTAATATCATCTCACTGAACAGTGCCGGCTTAATAGGCACCGTTACTACGCTGTGCACAGCAGGACGCTTAATTTCCAAACCTTCGGGACATACCGCGGGAAATTGGCTTGTATATAAGACTATTGATTCTATCCTGACATTACCTTTCGCTATTGATCCATCCCTCGGCGAAAGATCCCAATTAAGGTTCAAATTCTCTGAGAGCAGCTCTCTATATATGTTGTAAACCTTATCCCTGTCGAATTCTACTATTGTTTTTCCAAGGTATTCAGCTACGATTGAATTATAAGTCGAAATATTCGTAATGTCTACGGCGTCTTTAATTACCTGGATTTTATTAAGCAAGATGAATTTTTCAATGACTGCTGCAAATACCGGCATTATTACAAAAACAATTATAGCCGCCCATATTACAACATCTACAACTGAACTCCCTTTACAGCAGTTTTTCAAGCTCAGTCTTCCTGGACATTTCATCAGTTTACAACCTTTCTTACTATGGCAGTCTTTTGATAAATCATCCGTTGAGTCACATCAGTGCGTGAAAAAAGACCTGTCAGCTTATTATATACGAAATCCGCTTCAACCCGGAGCCTTATCCTTTCACCCTGCTTTGCCTGCTCAGTCCCTTCAACAGTAATATTTGACAGCCCTATTTCACTCAATTTCTCTATTAAATCCGACCTGTTCCCGCTGCTCAGTCCGCCTTCCATCTCCATTTTTAACAAGGCGCTTCTGCAAACCATATTCATGTCTGATTTAACGGAAAGGGGGATAAAGAATTCCACGGTAAAAACAAGGAAAACAACTATCATGATAAGAATAATTCCCGATACAACAGCTTTTGCCGGCATGCAAGGCTACCTCCGTAATATTCATTTCTCATTGGCTGCCTGGCCACTGGAATGCTTCATTAACAATCTTTCCCCACCAGCTTTCCAGCATATCCATAACGCTTCGTGCAAGTTCCTTTAAGCCGGGTATTACTATAAAAGCAGCAAGAATCAATGCTGCAGCTACACCAAGCAGTTCGTTCATTCCAAAGCCTTCTTCCCTGTTTAGCAATATTCTTCCTCTTAAAAGAATTGTGCCAATGAAATTCTTCTTTTTTTTCATAAGGACAATACCTCCTTAAACCTACGTTAGTATTCGTCTTTCAGCTATCAATTTGAAAAGATGCTTTGAATTGCATCCGTAACGTCATTAAGAAGCGGAACCGTTATCATTATGACAATTATGGCAACAAACATTGCTGCCGCCAAAACGCTTCTTGCCTTGCAGCTGTCAGTCTCCGCCTGAATGTAATTGAAGTACTTTTTGAACATGACATCCTCCTGGCGTTCCAAAAGGTCCTTGTTATCCCCGGTTATCACCCCCTGTTTCAACGCTACACATAAGGTCTCAGCTTCATGGTTGTCAAAATTTGCCTTGAATTCTTCAAGAGAAGCATCTATATCAAGGGTCAGTCCGTACCTTGCCGCCAGTTCAACCAGGACTCCCCGCAGGTCCCTGTCGTCAATCACTTCATAAACGGTTTTTATCGCATCGGTAACCTTCACCCCGGATGATATCTGGTTATGCAGGTACTTATAAATCTTGTATGCATTCTTCTGAAACTTCAGATTAAACTTTCTTTTTTTATAAGCCAGCACCAGCTCAACAACAATCACATTAAGCGCGGCAATTATCAAGGGCTGAGCAAAAGACGGAAAATTTATGACAAGGGCGACAAGGAACAAGGCTGCAGTTACTATGTACTTTACGAATAAATAGACGGCTGCCGCATATTGTCCACGGTAACCGGTTTTTTTCATTTTAGCTTTGGCTTTAATATAAATGCCGTGAAGTTTTTCCTTTTTTTCATATCTCTCAATTGATTGTTTCACAAGGTTTTTACACCTTTTATAAACGGATTTCTCTGCAGCCCTCATCCCCAAGGCTTCAATCAGGTGCCTGTCCATGTAGACAAAGATTTTTCCCGCCATCTGCGCCGCAATAATAAAATTTAAGACTGCAGCTACCAGCAAAAAATACGTATGAATACCTATAGCCTGTATTATCCCATTACTGATCCTCCCTTTAATGTTTAAAGCTTGTAATCTTTAGCGTCATATAAAATCCACAAGCATAAAGAAAGCAAAAAACCATTAAAAGCGATTTTCCTGCAAGGGTATTAAGGTAAAAATCTTCTATTTTTGGAGTGGACTTCAGGAAGAAATATCCGATAAACAGGACGCTGAACATTATGAAATATATAAGCAAACGGTCCTTATATGTGGAAATTTTCCTCCTGTTGTACTCTTCCTCTATTTTGTAAAACTGCCCTTCCAGATTTGACAAAAGCTTTCTGATATCCCCTCTGTGTTTAATGTTCTGCTTAATATTAATAAGAAAATCTTTAAATTGCGCATTATCCACTTTCATCTGGAGTATATCCAGCGCTTCTAAAGGTTCTATTCCGCAATTTACCTGTATTACCATGTCTTTGATGAATGTTCTTAAGGGCTCCCCGATTCCCGATTCGACGGACTTTTCAAAAGCATAAAAGATGTCCTCTTTTACTGCGCACCACCTGTTAAGGACCGAAATAAAATCGGCAAGTTTCCTTCGTATCTTTTCAGAATTATACCTCCCCATAATATCCAGGATAAATACAGGGATAAGTGAGAACAGGAAACAAACGGCCGCGGCGGAAGGAACAAAAAGCAATATTTTAAATACATATCCAAATGTCAATACAAAGATTGAAACAATAATGAAGCATAAAAAGTAAAAGTTAAAAAACGGTAAATAATGCCTGATGTTTGATTTGTCAATAAGATACAGCTCAATTTTCTCAGGAAGGCTCATCTTTACTTTCACAGCCATTGTATATTTTTTTATTTCTTTTCTCAGCCTCCTCCTGTCAAGTTCATGGTTTATACCTTTCAAGCCCAGGTGGATAATTCTTTCAAGATTTATCTCATTTGCAATAAGACAGGCAAGCGCAATTGTAACACCTACAAGAAGTATTGAATTAATGACCAATATCATGTATATTCAGATCTGCCTCCTCCTTAAAAACTTGTTCCTTAGCCTTTTCCCAATATCCCCGACCTTGACAAATCTTCCCTCTAGGAAACCGTTTTCGTCTTCGTTAATTATTTCAAATGAAAACAGCCGGTTATATTCAAATTGGTCCCTGTCCTCCCTGTAGCCAATCACCTCCAATACATCCACCACTTTAAAACTGTCGAGGTGGAAAATCACATCGATACTGCCTGCCATCATCTCCTTCACAGTCTTTTCACTTTCTCCTGTATTTGCGCCCTTGCTGAGGGTAAGAAGCCTTGCAAACGCGTCCTCGGCGCTTTCAGCGTGGGTCGTAGCCATTCCCCTGTGTCCTGTAAAAGCAGCCTTTATAAATTCCCATGCTTCATCCCCTACAATTTCCCCGACACAATAGCTGTCAAGGGACATGGTCAAGCCATCCCTTACAAGGTCTCTCAAGGTTACCGTCCTTCCCCCCTCGTTTTCTTTCTTTATCCTTTGTTCTATGCAATAAGGCTTATCGGGGAAAATTTCAGCATCTGACTCCACAATCAAAACCCTCTCCATCTCTGGAAGTGAATTTACAAAAGCCCTCAGGAGAGTGGTCTTTCCGGCAGCGCCTTTCCCGCAAAAAAGCACTGTTGCGTCGGTAGCCGCCAGTTTCTTGATAAATGCATAAATATTTTCATCCATCATTTCCAATTCCACAAGCTCCTCGAGGGTATAACTTACTTTTCTGTGTTTTCTGATACTGATGGCAGGGCTTGATATATTCCTGGGTTTAACAGAAACATTTATCCTTAGCCTGTTTTTTTCATCAGTAACCCTGCAATGGCTGTCGTTGTCATTTAAAATACCGCCGTTTCGTATAGCAATTAACTTGCAGTAGGTATCGAATATTTTCTCGTTCCCAAAGTTAACAGGAATTTTATAGCGAACTCCTTTTCTTTTTATTACAAACTCATTAAACTTGGTACCGTCAATATCGGTAATCTCTTCGTCCTCTATGTATTTTTGCAGCTCACCGTATCCGAACATAAAATCAAATACTTTTCTCATTAGTTCTTCTCGGTATAAACCAAAATGGTATTTATACCTGTCAATAACTTTCATTATTGCCGTTTCAAGTACGGAACGGTCTGTAATTCCGGATGCCACGTCAGCTACCAGTTCCGGAGAATCCTTAAGTATATCAAAGGTAATATCCGAAACAAGTGTATTTATATCGCTTAAGCTGCGCTCATATTCCCTGTTTATATCCTCATTCAGCAAAAATTTATGATGGGAAGCTACTACGGGCATATTTTCTCCCCCTCAGGACGCGTAAATTCCCGTAATCGGGTCCGGGTTATTTTAGCCGCTGCTTTTTTCACAGACCTCCAAATTAAATATAGTTCACGTAATATGTTGTTTAACCTGTCATACAATCCTGGTTTCGGAACAATGCAAAAAGCGTTTAGAATATTTATGTAATTTAGAACGATGTTTCTTTCCATACGTTTCACGTAAGGGATTCTAAGATTTCTGCACCTGGCTCTTTTTGCGCTGTAACTTATACACCCTATGAAGTTTTTCTCTGTTGTTTCCCTTAAAGTCCCCAAAGCCAGGTTAGTAGCAGGGTTATATTCAAAAGCTACAAACTTGGTCTTCTCCAGAGGTATCTTCTGCTTGTCCTTCAAAAAAGCCAGATAGTTGTTGAACTCCCTCAACACGTCAATATCCGCTCTAATAGGCACGATATTATAGTCAGATTTAGCCAGTGAAATCACCGTATACGAATCATATATTGACTTATTCACCAGCAATATTACAACATCAAATTGCTGATAGCACTTTTCTATAAGTTTCACGAGACTTTCATTGCTGTAGTACTCATAATTCTCCAGGTTATAGTTGCCTGTTAGGATATATAGGTTTTTTAATTCCCTTCGCCTCACGGATGCTTTTAAAAGTAGTTCATGCGTGATAAAATTTTTTTCAATTGAATCCATAACTATATTTAAGCCTGAGGAATTGAACCCTGAACTGTCCAGTATGCTTTCATTTATAATCCTGTCAGGATACTTTCTGATATTCAGATATAAATCCGCCTTAGGTGACAGAAGGTCCAGGTCAATCAGCAAAACACTCAAGCCGGTTAACTTTGCAGCCATATATGCAAGCTCGCATCCAAACTCCGCATTGTCCCATACAGCCAGAACAAGCTTCTTAAAGCTGGCACAAAGGTCTCTTTCCCTGTGACGGTAAACACCGGCATCTTTGCGGATAAAATCTTCATGCCCAACATCATTGGCCCGGCTTTTTTTGATGCGCTCAATTTCGACTATCAGTTCCTGAACCGATTGATATCTCTCAGAAGGATCCAGTCTTGTGCATTTTAAAATAACGTCCTCAATTTCACTTGATAAATTACTGTTAAACCATCTCACAGGCTTAATCTCGTAAGGGGCTTCATTTGGGCTCTTTCCGGTCAGGAGGTGATATAGTGTTACTCCCAGGCTGTAAATATCACTTGCAAAACTGGTCTGACCTGCCCCGTACTGTTCGGGAGCAGCATAGCCTCTTGTGCCAATGCAAATCGTATCACTGTCAGCGCCGCTTTTATACTCCCTTGCAATGCCAAAATCAATTAACTTAAGGCGCCCGCCCTCCGTAAGAATTATATTTGCCGGTTTCATATCACGGTAAATAATGGGGTTTGGCTTTATGCTATGTAAATACATTAACACATCACAAAGCTGCGCAGCCCATTCAAGAACGACTTCTTCGGGAAAGCATCCGACTTCTTCAAGCTTCTTGTCTAATGAAACCCCTTCAATGTAGTCAACAACTATATAAACGTTCTCAGCATCCTCAAAAATATCAAATATTCTAGGAAGGGCCGGGTGATTCAGTTTTTTAAGTATATTAGGCTCAATGTAAAGATTGCAGCTCGAGCCGGGCTTTTTTTTCAAATGCTTTATAGCCCACAACGTACCCAGCTTAATATTTTCAGCCAGGTATACCTTTCCCATCCCACCCTGGCCAAGCGTACCCAATATCCTGTATTTGCCTTCCAGTAAACTGCCTTTTTCCATTTTACCCCCCAACATGCCATACACATTTATATTTATGTAATTTTTTCATATTTGCTTCTTTATGTAAATATTATCATTAATTGTATTGACATTTTACCATAATTCACCATGAAATTCCATACTTTTTTATATTTTTTTAATAAATTTGTATAATTTTGTATATTGATGGAAATTGCTGCAGATTCTCACATAAAGGATATAAAGCACTTTACAATATGTATAAATAAAAATATAATAACAGTATAGGACATGTTCCAGGCATCAAAAACGTCCATAGTTTTTATTGCCAAAACTCCCGCCCCCTTTGGGTGCACTAACCAGGAGGATGCCATATGAGAATCAGCGGAATGGTCTACGTACCTAGAAGAACCCACAGGCTAAGAAAAATATTAGTTGTACTGCTAATCTTAATTCTGTTATCAGCAATTGTTATTGCGGGCATCTCGGCATTTACCGCGTGGAAAGTTATTCACCCGCCTAAAGAAGATATAATGCCGTTCAGTTTAAACATTGCCCCTGAGTACAAGGATGCAAAGTTTCCCAGCAATGATGGAAGCGTAATTTTGAGCGGTTGGTTTTTTGAAAAAAAAGACAGCAATAAAACCGTAATTCTCTCCCATGACTATGGAAAAAACAGGCTGCAATTCGGGGAGCAGACTCTGGATATTGTCAAAGGCCTCCTTAACAAGGGCTATAACGTGCTTGCCTTTGATTTCAGAAATTCCGGGAAGTCAGGGGGATCAGTCACAACAATATCCATGCTTGAGAAAGAAGACTTGCTCGGCGCTGTAAAATATGCCAAAGAGTCATGTGGTTCAAAGCATATAGTGCTTATGGGTTTCTCCATGGGGGCTTCAACCAGTTTGCTTACAGCAGCTGAAAGCAGTGATGTTGATGCAGTTATCGCTGACAGCCCGTTTTCGGATTTCAACAGCTATCTTAAAAACAGGCTGATAAGATGGAAACTTCCTGAATTTCCATTTAATGTAACCATTCCATTTTTCATTGAACTGTTTACAGGTACTGAGATTGAAAAATTGGATATTGAAAGCGCGGTTAAAAAAATAGCTCCAAAACCGGTACTTTTTATTCACGGAAGCAAAGATGCAATAGTGAGATCCAGCGAGGTCAGCCGGCTTGCTTCACTTTATTCAAGCACCGGCAACGCAAATGCGGAATTTTGGGAATGTGAAGGATCGGGACACCTGGACGCATACTCCTGCAATCCGGATGCCTATTTGAGCAAAGTGTTGGAGTTTTTGGATACTTTGAAATTCGAATAACGGCTTCGGTTTGATGAAAAAACATGGGAATGGTTCTTGTGCTTCATTAATTTTTATTTTTTCTTATCAATAAAATACGAAGGAGAGATTACAGGCTTTGACATGTATGCAGCATTTGCTTTTTTGGCCTGATTAATTTTCCTGATTTCTTCTCCAACCGCATTCATTAGTTTTCTTACTCCTGCCTCGTTCTGTTTTTCAATTTCGCAGATTTCTTTTACAGTTTCCATTATGCTGCCGATTATACCCTGGAGCCTGTCTGCGCCAGGAATATTTACGCCTTTCAATTCATCAAGGTTTTTCACGTTAAGCTTGCGTTTAAGTTCCTCAAAACAATCACTGAATTCATCGTCAAGCTTGCTGATTTCATCAATTAGCTTCTGCTTACCAGAAACCAGGTTTTCAAGTTCATTCAAGTCTTCAGCCGCAATTGACTGAGTCTGGGCTTTTGTTAAATTCAGAATTTTCTCAACCAAATTGAACTTTTCAGCCGATATTTCCTGCAGTCTCTTTATATACGCTTCCGGTTCCATGATTAGCTCCTTTATAAAAAATTTACCGGCCATGAAACCTACTGGCCATCCGCCGGAGTTTGATGGGCCTTGCCCTGCTGCTTGGCCAGCTTCATTGCCTGTGACCATGTGTCCCGAAGGTCTTTCGCAAAGCCAAGCACTTCATTGAGAATTTCCTTATCCTTGTGGATATTCGCATCAATAAGCCGTCTATACAAGTAATCGTAAATTGAAGCCAGATTTTTGGAAATATCATACTTCATATCAAGAGTGTTTTGTAGATATAAAACAATATCCTGAGCCCTTATAATACTGACGTTTGCCTTTTGTACATCCTTTTCTTCTAATGCGAGCTGAGCCTGCAGTATAAACCTTACCATGCCGTTGTAGAGCATAAATGTGAGCTCTTCAGGGGTTGATGTGTAAACTGAGTTTTCCTTATACCGGTCGTATGCTTTGCTGAGTGCCATTTGCATTCCTCCATTTGATATTTTTCTGCATATTTTATTTTACAATTTAATACTTACTTATTTACAATAAATTCATCATCCCTGCATAAACTGCATCATAAGATAGCTTGATTGGGTCATCATCCGTGAAAGCAGTGTCTCAAGCTTCGCAAACTTTGCATAATAGGACGTCTCTCTTTCATAAAGCTTCATTTCAAGCTTTCGTATCTCTTCATTATACCCTTCTATTTCTTCATATATGGAATTTTTAATTTCTGAAAGGTCTCCGGCCATACCCGCCTTTTCCAGGAGAAGCCCTTTTTTGTTATTGTTATCCCTTCTTGTCCTGATATTGTCTTCAATAATATCAAACAGCCTGTATGCCAAGCCACCCTCATTATACCTGATTTCCCGCTGCTCACTAGTAAGGTTGATATTATCCTCCACACTGGGTCTTTTGCAGAAAAGATCCATTACTGCATCTGGATTATTTTCAATTGCTTCCCTTAATTTAAATTCATCAATAATGAGCTTTCCTTTTTCTTCATAAGAACCGGTCGTAATTCCTATACTTGAAAGATTTACAGGCACACCCTTGATACTGTCAGTAAGCGCTTTTCTCATACCATAAACAATGTTTTCAAGCAGGGGGTCATTCCTCAAAAGACCTGTCTTTGCCTTTTCCTCCCACAGTTTTATTTCATCTTCCTTCATTTCCTTCTTTTGAGCTGCTGTAAGAGGAGGATATTTTCTATCATACTTTTCAGCCAGCTTATCGTTTATTACTTTGATAACTTCGTTGTATTTTTCAACAAATTTCTTGATAGTCTCCAAGACTGCCTCTGTATCCTGCTTTATTGTAATTGTCTGTTCAGTTTCACTTTTCTTTAAAATGTTGTAAGTCACTCCATTTATGGTAAAAGTATTACTTCCTCTTAAAACCGTCTGAGTACCGTCAATTGTTACTATCGCGTCTCTGCCGGCAGTTTCGGACAAATTAAGCGAAGCAATAAATGTACTGCCTTCCTCTTCCAGTTCTATAGTAACACCTGCTCCAGGCTGTTTGGCAGTAAACTTTATTGTGTCGGAAATTTCATCATATTGCATGATTACCCCGGCATCAGGATTACT
The DNA here is from genome assembly GCA_012840535.1 of Clostridiaceae bacterium. Classification (GTDB taxonomy): domain Bacteria; phylum Bacillota; class Clostridia; order Acetivibrionales; family DUMB01; genus DULF01. Next base: position 8,041 of record DULF01000171.1, on the reverse strand, counting down.
GTTTATTCTGCTCATCATGCTGCTCAGGGTTTCACTTTTGTCAAACTCGAAATCTTTACCGTTTATAGTTAATAATATTTTCCCTTCACCATTAAAGGTAAAACCGTTTTTCATCTTTTGAGCCACAGTCTCAAGTGTATCCCATGTGTTAAGCCTGTTGCTTACGGCCGTTTCAAAGCCCAGGCCGTTGAGCGCATCTCCGGTTTCACCTGGAACGGAACTTATGATTATTTTATTAACCCCCTTTGCGGTATTGGAAATAAAAGACAATTTTCCATCTTCCAGACCTACTACAACCTTGCTTTCTCCGTTTACCTTTCCAAACGCTGCATCTATTGATTTCTGGATGTCTTCAATCAAATCCGCCATATCGGTTATATCATCGCTCACAGCAATTGTTTTTGTAACTCCGTCAATGCTCATGGAAAAACTCTTGCCTCTTACCCTATCCAAATCGGGGGCAGAAGTTCCGGCAACAGGTTTGGTAATTCCTTCCTCGCTCACTTTTATGGCTGCAGTGGCTATCTCATGCACAAAAATTGTATGGCTGCCCGCTACGGCATCGGCATTGGCAGTAGCTGTTACAACCGCGCTGTCAGAAGAAGTGCACGTGAATTTTTTATAAGCAGACTGGGACAGCATATAGGTAGCTGGTTTTAAAATATCGAAAAATTCGTCTTTAAACCCTCTTAAGAGGTTTATGATATTCCTGTATTCGTCCCTTCTCCATTCCGCAAGCTGTCTCTTCTGATAAAGCCTGTCAAGAGGAACTCTCTCTGCTTGCATCAGCTGAGACACTAACATATCAGGGTCAAGACCGCTTCCGCTTAACCCGAACATGCGCATTTTTGTGCTATATGCTGAGTTATAAATACTGCTTATATTCATATTACCTACCTTCTTTCATCAACAATAAGTCCTGCCAATTCCATCAAGCTAGCAACTATATCAAGTATCTTTTCCGGAGGAATTTCCCTTATCACTTCATTTGTGTCCGTATTAATAACTTTGACCATTATCTGCTTGGTTTTTTCGTGGATTGAAAATTCAAATTTCCTGTTTGCTATTGAAATTGCCCTGTTTGCACGCTCAATGGCATCTATGACAGCCCTTTCGGATATAGGGAGCTCCCTTTTTTCATACTCTGTCATTTGTGATGGACTTTTATTAATCGTACTTTTTGCATTTGTACCGCCGCCTATTGTATCGCAGGCAGAAATACTGGTATCAATAGATTTCAAAGTTGCAACACTAATAGCATCCGTGCTATCCACTCGCATATTAATCCCTCCGTGAAAGTGTTTCTCAATTTATTTATCGGAAATATAAATAAAAACATTTAGCAAAATTTGATAACGTTACTGTCAATCACTCATTTAGCCATGCATCAAGTTTCTTGTTGATAAGCTCATAGGTTTCCCATGATATTTCAGGCAGTTCTCCACCCAAAGCTTCAGCAGCTTCTTTAAAACCCTTGTCTATAGCGGATCTTAACATTTCTATTTTCTCCTTATCCCCTCCTGATATAGCTTTGGCAAATTCTACAATCCTGTCGCTGACCTTCTCAGGGCTCAATGGTCCTCCTTCATCTATCATCTGCTGGGCTTTTATACGGGTTTCTTCATCTATTTCTATTTCCCCGCCTTCTATATATTTAAAGGACAATCCCTGCTTTTCCAAAAGCTGCCTGACCAGCTCCCGCAACTGGCTGTAGGCTTTTTCACTTTCTTCTATTAGTCTCTGCATGGCAGCTCTGTCAATAGCTGAAGACGGTTTTTGGTATGTGGCCTTTTTGTCAGGCTCCAGAGGCTGGGAAGGAATATACTCATCTTTTATTTCCTGGTTCTTAAGAGTTTTCTTACCCTCCGGTGCCCTTGCGGTATAAAGATTCACGTTTGTTACATTGTTTATTTTCACTGGGAATCACCTCTCCAATTTTTGAATTTTATGGATATATTATTTTTGACAAAATATGGTCAGGGGAAGTTTCCCCTGACCTTTTCTTTTGTTGGTATATTTACTTCCAGTGATTGAATTATCTCAATAACTGAAGTATTCCCTGAGGAGCCTGGTTAGCCTGTGCCAGCATTGCTGTCGCAGCCTGTTGAAGTATACTCTGCTTGGTGAACTCCATCATTTCCTTGGCCATATCTACATCGCGTATTCTGCTTTCAGAAGCCTGCAGGTTCTCAGCAGATGTGTCAAGGTTCCTGATGGTATGCTCGAGCCTGTTCTGGAAAGCACCCAGTTCAGAACGCTGTGTGGAAACTTTGTTGATTGCATCATTAATTGTAGTAATCGCTGCCCTTGCATCTTCTCCTGTTGCCAGGCTAATATCCTGGATGCCTAATGCTTCTACTCTCATATCCCCGATTTCGATTTCCATTGTTTGATTTTCATTTGCTCCAATCTGGAAAATAGCACTGAAATCAGCTTTCACTTCTGGTTCAAAAGGAACCGACGCTGTAGTAGCTGCTGCTTGTACTAAAGTTATAGCGCTACCTGATACATCAGATGCAGCATCATCTACATCATCATCTGCATCCTCAATAGCTGCCAACAGATTTGCTGCAGTAGCATCCACAGTTGCTCCAACAGCAAATTCACGTTCGCCCGCAGTCTCACCTTCCGCTATTGCTGTATATGTTATACCGTTAATTGTTATTTTGTCTCCGGCTACAAAGTTTTCTGTAATACTAAATGTTATTTCTCCTACTGTTCCGGTAGTTGTTCCAGCATCTTCACCACCTGATAAAGTTACATTTCCAGCATTTACAGCACTAGTTCCCGATCCAGATGCTGTTACAAGAGCCGATGCTCCTCCATCACCATTTATTGCTGACACAATATCATCAACTGTGCTGGTAACATTTGAACTACCATCTGTAGCAAGGTTAACAGTAATTGTATTACCAGCTACCGATATACTTAGTGATTGGCCGCCGCTGCCTGGATCACTAAATACAATCATTATACTGTTACCAGCGGAACCTTCAGTTTTTGCCGTAAATGTTATTCCTTCTAAAGTTCCAGTAGCAGCTTTTGCAGGTGTTGGTCCAGGGCTTACTCCAGGCGTAACATTTGTTACCTCAATCCTTCCTGTGCTTCCGCCTTTAAGCAATTTCTGGGTGTTGAACTCAGTATCATTTCCTATTCTGTCAATTTCACTCTTTAACTGCTCGATTTCCCTCTGGAGAGCTTCTCTGTCTATTTGCACATTTGTATCGTTTGAAGCCTGTACCGCCAGCTCTCTCATTCTCTGGAGAATTGCCTGGGTTTCCTGAAGCGCGCCTTCTGCCGTCTGGATTAATGAAATACCGTCCTGAGCGTTTCTGGAAGCCATGTTAAGGCCTCTGATCTGAGCCCTCATTTTTTCAGAGATGGACAAGCCTGCTGCGTCGTCTCCCGCCCTGTTGATCCTGTAGCCTGAAGACAGTTTTTCAAGTGACTTTGATGTGGCCGCGTTGTTGATTCCCAGTTGTCTGTGAGTGTTCATTGCCATAATGTTATTGTTGATTCTCATTAAAAAAACACCTCCATGTTTTTTTGACGGGCGTCCATGCCCATATAATTATATTGAAGTATTTTAAAGCATTTCCTTCATCCGGCCGGCCTGAAAGAAACGCTTTAATTGACTTCTTGTTATATATATCGATATTTTTATTCAAAACTTTATAAGAAAATATAAAAATATGTAAAAAAAATCACTCATTGTCTTCTTTTTTTGCCGTTTTCTTCAACAATTCGCCCAATGAAACATTCCCTACCTCTGCAGCTTTCCTGTTCTCTGCCTGTATTTCCTCAAATACTTCCTTCCTGTGGACGGAAACGCTTCTGGGTGCATTTATTCCGATACGTACCTGGTCACCCTGTATATCCAGAAGGGTTATTTCAATATTGTCATTTATAACAATGGATTGGTTCTTCTTTCTTGTCAAAACAAGCATTATCCAATTCCTCCTGTCTGCGGAGCTCTTCTAAAATATAGTGTCTCACACCGTATCTGTCAGTGTCAAGGACTACCTGCGCACCCTTCTTTTTTCTTGTGTTGATAACGACAGGAGCCTTGAGGTTCATGCTTATTTTGGACAAATCCTCAGGTACGACAACTATTGAATAGACAAGCACCTCCTCAAGAGAATCTATTTCCAGTTGCTCGAGCACATCATCGCTGATTTCTATGTCATAATCCTTTTTAACGGCTAAAGGGTCCACTACGGCAAAGGCAAGTTCAGGGGTGTCTACGCTTTGAAGCCATTTAAAGGGGGAGTTTTCGTCGCCGTCCCCAAGAATAATAAAGTTTTTGGAACTTTCAAAGCCAGGTATCCCGTTGGGGAATTCGATTATCCCGCTTTCTTCTATTTCTATAGTGCCAAAGTGTTTGGTGTTGAGCTGCATATTAGCATCCTCCTCCATCTGCTGTTCTCTGACTTCTGTTCTCTGTTCTCTGTCAGGGTTGTCCCCTTTTGATTGTCTTACTTGTTAAGGGCGCGATAAATCACGCCCCTGCTAAACTGGTAAATCTATATTTTTCCCTCTATATTCAAACCTTATCTGGTTATACTGCTCTATGTATATCCTTATCCTGGCAGGGATGTAGTTTATTTTCAACTCTCCTGGTATGAACTTGCCTTCCACCCCGTTGTTCGCCCCCTCGGCGTTCCTTTCGGGGTCAATCTGTACACTGCCTTTGACTGTTATCTTTGGCCTTGCTTTGGGAATAAAGTCAATGTTAAACTCATGTTCCGGGTAAGCGTCCCTCACCGCCGTTTCAGCAATGGGGTTGCCCCCTAATTCTATCGCCGCAAACCTGTCCCCATCCGCAGCCACTTTCCCTATATATTCCAGTACGTGTTGATAAGCCCTTTGCGCCGCTTCCCGCATAAGGTCAATTGGTTTTTTAAGACCTGCGCTGGCAAAGCATTCATACTGGTCAATCTCAACTCTTGGCAATTCTGTACGTATATTAACCTTTGCATGATTCTGGCGCAGCTCCAACCTTGCCATCCTGGACTCCATCTCCAATTTTGACGGTATCCTTTCAATACCGATTTTTGCATGCACCTGGTTTATAATAATTCCCATGTGGCCATCTCACCTATCTGAGAAAGTCTACCAGTGTCGGCATTATAATTCTTGCGCCGCCTGCGAGGGAAGCCCTGTATACATTTTCCTCGTTTTTCAAGTACATAATGGTTTCTGCCTGATCAACGTCTTCATTAATACTCATCAGTTTAATGAAATTTATGGCATCATTTTCAAGCCTGTTGAGGGTAAGTTCAATCCTGTTAATCCTTGCGCCTACGTCAGCTCTTACACGCAAAAGGTTGTTCATGTTTTCGTCAAATTTTGAGAGCATACCGCTTATTGCCTGGTGATCTCCGGCCTGAAGATAGGACAGGAAATCGTCAAAATCCTGCACAAATTTGCTTGTCCCCATCGCAGTGGCATCACTGCCGTTATTAAACAAGTCGCCGCCGGCAACGTTGACTACAATGTCATCCCCAATCCCTATTTCATATTTGATGTTTTCGCTGTTTCCAACATCAATTAAAAACCGGCCGAAATTCGGGTCGCTTTCATCGTCATTTATGAGTTTCTGGTTTGTTTTATACCCTGAAAAAATATACCTGCCGGCATATGTTGAGTTTGACAGATGCACTAACTGTATCTTAAGCTGATTTATTTCCTCTGAAATCTTTTCTAAATCGTCAGGCGTGTTGGTGCCGTTTGCAGCCTGAGTGGCAAGTTCTCTGGCTCTTTGGAAAATCTCCCCGATTTTCGCAAGGGCGTCTTCGGTCATCTCCAGCCAGGACAATGCGTCCTCAGCGTTTCTCTTATACTGTTCTATTTCTGCCACATCCGTCCGCAGCTTCAACGCCCTGGCAGCAACTACAGGGTCGTCTGAAGGCACCTGTATCTTTTTGCCTGTTGCAAGCTGATATTGGTATTTCTCCATTCTGACCAGGTTCTTCCCTATATAATTTATCATGTTATTAATGAGCATATTATTGGTAATGCGCATGCTTTTCTACCCCCTTTAGCCAATTCCCATCCTGTTTATCAGGGTGTCATAAACCTCTGCCAAAACAGTAATCATTTTTGCACAGGCATTATATGTATGTTGATACCTTACAAGGTTTGCCATTTCCTCATCTATTAACACACCTGAGACAGAAAGCCTGCGATTTTCAATTTGCTTAACTATTACCTCCTGATTGTCTCTATATCTCACCGCCTGCTGGGAATCAATTCCCAATGTGGCGACAAGGGATTTCATAAAATCTTCAGGCGCTCCTTCATTGAACATATGCGGGTTATGTCTCATTTTAAGAAGCGAGTTAAGATTATCTATATTCCCGACTTCACCTGCTTCACCGGAGCATGATATGGCATTCAGGTCTTCCATTATGTCAAGGCTTACTGCAAAATTCTTAGCAGTTATATTTTTATATATTTCATTTATATCTGCGCCCAAGCTCATAAAATCACTGCTGCTTATCGGATTTCCGTCGCTTCCGATTATTGTAAAAAACCTGACATCTGACGGAGGGTCGCCCGTAACCGAATCGAGCCTGTAACCGTCAGCGTGTCCGGGCGTACCGTCCAGCCCTTCATTAAAGGCCATGGCAAAAGTCCTTACAAATTCATTCAACATCCTGAGGTAATACGGGATGCCCTTGTATTTCGGGCTCTTTGTTTTTCCATCCACTCCGAGTATTCCGTCATTGCCGTCGCGGATATCCAGGTAACCCCTGAGCTCCCCGCTTCTTATATCAATGCTGTTTCCATCTTCCCAGCGAATATTGTAGAGGTTAGGAATATCTTCCTCATTAAGCCTTTGGGACTCATCCCTCTGGTACACTTCTAATTTGCTAACATTAAAGTGGTTTACGAGAGCTTTCCCGCTTATTGTTATTACAAAATGCTTTTCATCCCTGCCATCAGGCAGTTTGCCGACCACAATTTCATTTGCTTCAATATTTATTATCCTTGACAACTTGTCCACAAGCAATGTCCTCTGATCCCTTAAATCATTGGCGGTATTTCCGTCAAGCTCGGATATGTATATCTGCCTGTTCAACTGCTGTATCTGCACTGCCAGAGAATTAATTTCCTCAACTTTTGTCTTTATGTTATAGTTTATATCAGCCTGCAATTTTTCAAAATGGCTTGCAAGGCTGTTAAAATACTTTGCCATTGTCACTCCGCGCTGCCTGACCAATGCCCTTACCGCTTCACTGCTTGGGTCTTTTGCCAGCTCCTGAAGGGCATTGAAAAAATCGCTTAATATAGTAGCAAACCCACTGTCGGAAGGCTCGTTAAAGGTCACCTCCATATCCGCCAGCAGTTCTGCCTTTATGTTCCATTCCCCGAACGAAACATTTTCACTCCAATATTTGAAGTCAAGGAATTCATCTCTTACCCTGTTTATGGCAACAACCTCAGAGCCTGTACCTAGCATGCCGGTACCGTTAAGCAGCGGCATTGGCCTCGATGCAGTCTGCACTCCCAGCTGCCTTGAATAACCGGGTGTGTTTACGTTGTTAATGTTGTGGTTGATTATATCAAGATTTCTCTGTGCCGAATACAAGCCTCTTGCAGCAACATTCAGGCCAAAAAATGCAGACCTCATGAATTATCACCTACCTACTATTCCCATTCTGCTTATTATTGTTTCAATCATCTCATCAATAACGTTTATCATTCTTGAAGATGCATCATATGCGAATTTATATTTCAACATATTATTCATTTCCTCATCCAGGGATACACCTGCAATAGACTGCCTGTTGGCATCGGCAGAGTGTACCAGAGTAGTCTGGCTTTCTGTTATTCGTGCCGCTTCCGAACCTTTGGTTCCCACGTCCAGTATAATAGAACGGTAGTAATCGTCCATACTCAAAATATTGCCGTCTTGTACTATAAGCGGTATATGCCTGAGACCGGCTATCTCCAGAGCTATGGTATTGTCACCCGGCTGCACCGTGTAGCGGCCCTCGAAACCGGGCGGGCAGGAAACGGGGACTCGGCCGCCCGG
>DULF01000170.1 GCA_012840535.1 Clostridiaceae bacterium | reverse complement strand
TCAATAATATGGCCAAAATTCTCTTATTAGCTAGTTTCATTTATAAACTCCTCCCTTTACTTCCTTAAATAATTAAAATCTAATTTAATAAAAATATTTTTAAAATTTAAGTTTTAAAATATTTATCCTTAGCTAAAAAATTGGACCCCGCACCGACAAGCAAAAACGCTAAAAGCAATAATAGCATAAGCTTGAAACTTAAAGCTTAGCTTTACAGTTTCCATTACCCTCCTTTCATGATGATTCACTTGTTCAGTACAGAAGCCATTTCTATGAAAATACAATTATTAGCAAGTAAAGGCTCCAGCTTTATATGCGACTATGTTATTTCCCTCAAAAAGAGAATTATATTTACAGCGTTAAATTATCGAACCAGTCCTTTTATAATCCATTAAAAAAATTGTTGCATTTTCTTTACGATAAATTTATTATATACCACACACTTTCATAATTCAATAGTAAATTTATCTTTTTTTTAATTTTTCTCTTTCATTTGAAGGTTGCATTCAATTTTATCGGAAGCACAAGTATATCAAACCCATTTTGTCTGTTTTTAGCTATATTTTTTTATCTTTTTCGACTTTTTTCGACTATATTGTGCTACGCTACTTTTTAAGATTGTTTAATAGTTTATTTTTTTTATGAAATCATATTGAATTTCATTCGTAATTGTTATATCATAAATTATAGTATTGTATGTTTAATAAAATTAAGTTTCCTTTATGAGAACTGGGTTTCCTATAAAAATGATTATTTATGTTTGATTATTTTTTATTTTTTGCTAGTATATATTATAAGGTAATTAATTACTAATAATTTTCAGGAGCTGATTTAATGGGAGTTTTAAATGAAAGACAGTTAGCTATTTTGAATCGAGTAATTAGTTCGTCCAAGATAAATGTAGCTGATCTTTCAAAGGAGTTTTCCGTTTCACAGGTAACTATCCGCCAAGATTTAAAACTTCTTGAGCAAAACGGAATGCTTAAAAGGTTTCATGGCGGCGCAATGCCGGTTTCGGACGATGATATTATGAAGCGGCTTTCAATTAACTATGATATCAAATTAAAAATTGCCAGAAAAGCTGCTTCATTGGTAAGCAACGGAGAAACAGTCATGATTGAGTCAGGCTCCACCAACGCTCTTTTAGCAATGGAACTGGCAAATAAAAGTGATATTACAATTATAACAAATTCCACTTTCATCAGCAGATATGTAAGGGGGATGGGCAATCTTAAAATAATCATCCTGGGTGGTGATTATCAACATGAATCGGAAGTCCTTGTTGGACCTCTTACCAGAATTTGCTTGAAGCAATTCCATGTGGACAAGGTATTCATAGGAGTCGATGGTTTCAGCCCAAGTACCGGCTTTACATGTGTTAATCTCATGAGGGCTGAAGTTGCACGTGCAATGGCTGAACGTGCCAATAAGGTCATAGTAGTCACAGACTCCACTAAATTTGATAAAGTAGGCGTAGCATGCCAGTTTAAGCCAACTGAGACGCACATGGTTATAACAGACAAGAATTTACCCGAAAAACATCTGCAGGTTCTTAAAGACTTTGGAATTGAAGTTATACTGGTTTAATTATGAAAGGGGATAAAATGATGGAAAAATACTGCATAGGGATAGATGTCGGCGGAACAAAGCTGGCATACGGCTTATTTGATAGAGCTTGCAATTTGATAGACAGATTCAAAGCAAAAACCAATCCAGAATTGGAACCTGATGAAATGCTTGATGAAATGTGTACCCATATTGACACCCTATTAAGAAACAATTCTCTGAAAAGGTCGGACCTTATGGGAGTTGGAGCCGCTTTCCCTTCACATATAGATTTTGACAACGGTTTTATCATCACCACCTCCAGCCTCCCTAAATGGGATAATGTTCCTGTTAAAAAACTGCTTTCAGAAAAGCTTGGCGTGCCAGTAGAAATTGATAATGATGCAAATGTGGCAGCAATAGCGGAACATCTTTTTGGCGCCGGAAAAGGCAAAAAAGATATGCTTTACATCACCATTAGTACAGGAATCGGTGGAGGCATAATAATTAACAATTTCATATACCGTGGCAGCTATGGTGCCGCTGGAGAATTCGGGCATATGATCATCAGCGATGACGGTTACCTGTGTGGATGCGGTAACAAAGGCTGTATAATGTCCCTTGCCTCAGGTCCGAAAATAATCAGATACACAAGGGAAAAACTTGAAGAAGGCTGCCATAGTATCCTGTCAGGTATGGTTGAGAATTTGGATGACCTGACCTGCAAACATATCCAGGATGCCGCCGATATGGGAGATCAGTTGGCTATTGAAGTTATCAACCGAACCGGCGACCTGCTCGGAATAATGTTTGCAAATCTTTATCAGATTTTCAATATCAATCACTTTGTTGTGGGTGGAGGCGTTTCAAAGTTCGGTAAGCCTCTCTTTGAAAGATTTAATGAAAAGCTCAGAAAGCTTTCAAAGATATCTTACGCCTATCCTGTAAATATCGTTCCTGCCGTACTGGGTGATGATGTTGGCATCATAGGTGCAGCAGCTTTGATGCTGCAGCAATTAAGATGTCTATAAACCAAGTGATAATGTTCATATAATAGGTTCAACAATCCTAGTAAAAAACAGAATAGGGGGTTAATAATAATGGCACAATCTTTTCCCGTATTATGCGGGTCTATTGCCGGCAGCATAGGAGGTAACGGGGTCTTAATGCACAACGCTGCATACAAGGCTCTTGGCTTGAATTATTGCTATGTTTCCTTCCAGCCGGATAATCTGGAGGACACTATTAAGGGAGTCAGGGCAATGGGAATAAGAGGCCTTGGTGTTACAATGCCTTTCAAGCAAGAAGTAATTAAATACCTTGATGAACTGGATGAATCTGCAAAAGCTATTGGTGCTGTAAACACTATCGTGAACAATAATGGTATTCTCAAAGGCTATAATACAGACTGGACAGGAGCTATAAGGTGCCTTGAGGAAACCGGAGATATTCATGGCAAGAAAACCGTTGTAATAGGCGCTGGAGGAGCGGCAAGGGCAATTATCTATGGTTTAAAAAAATATACCGACGATATTGTGGTATATAACATCGAAGAGGATATCGGAAAGGAAGTATGCAAGCATTTTGGTGTCAGATATGCAGGTGTTCCTGCTGACTTTAACAGAAGTGTAAATTATGACATATTAATCAATGCTACATCTGTGGGTTTCAAGACTGATGCATCTGTTCTTTCAGCTGAACAAATGAGAGAGAACAAAATCGTACTTGATGTTGTGTTTATGCCCTTTGAGACCACCTTTGTAAAAATTGCCAGAAGTCTTGGATGTACTGCTATTCCAGGCTATAGAATGCTGATTCATCAAGCTTGCTACCAGTTTGAACTATACACTGGTATGAAAGCTCCCTTTGACGTGATGGAAAAAGCTATGCTCGATAAGGTAAAAGAATCAAAATCATGATTTATCAAAGGGGTTATCCATGGCTCGGAATGTTGCTCACATTGCATTCAACGCAAAGGACATCAAGAGGTCTCTTCATTATTGATTATTGATTTCATGCAATTCTCACCCTCGTCCCATCAGGTTAATGGACATTGGTAAAAACAAAATATATAAAAAGTACCGGTTCCAAATCAGGAAATATGAACCTCTTTTGGAGCCGGTACTTTTTTGTAACAACTTTTATTTTGTTTCATTACCTATTTATTCACTATTTAATTCACTCTATAGCGTACTATGCTCAGTTCTTGCAATAATATCGTCCTGAGTGTCTGGGGACAGGTTGGTAAAGAAGGCTGAATATCCTGCTACTCTTACTATGAGATCACGGTATTTTTCCGGTTCTTTTTTAGCTGCAAGCAGAGTTTCTCTTGAAACAATGTTGTATTGCACATGCCAGCCCTTAAGATCTGCAAAAAAGGTTCTAAGCATGGCCATAAGTTTCCTCTTATCTGCTTCTTCCTTAATTACGGCAGGAGACAGCTTCTGATTCAGAAGCACGCCGCCCATGATTTTATCTGTAGGCAGCTTGGCAATTGATTTAAAAACTGCTGTCGGCCCAAGTATATCAGTACCTGATGACGGTGAACAGCCTTCCGCCAGCGGAGTATAAGCCTTTCTTCCATCCGGAGTTGCACCTACTACCGAACCAGATGGAACGTTTGCCGAGATGCTTGAGGTTCCTGCATAATAACCGCAGCCAATTGGCCCTCTGCCAAAGCGTGTAGTATGGTATTTATCCATTTCTTCAATAAAATACATATATGCTTCCTTCAGAAGAAGGTCAACATAATCATCATCGTTTCCGAATTTTGGAGCATAGTTTAATAATATTTGACGGAGTTTTTCTCCTTCTACTCCCTCAAAGTTATTCTCAAGATTCTTTGCCAATTCCTCTTTACTTATACGTTTTTCTTCGAATACCAGCTTCTTTATGGCAGCCAGAGAGTTGCCCAGATTTGCGATTCCTACCTGCAGGCCTGATATAAAATCGTATTTGCTGCCACCTTCCTTTATGAATTTACCTTTTTCAATGCAGTTATCGACAAAGGCTGAGCAAAGAATATCAGGCACATTTTCTTCCAGCACCGTATCAACCACGGTGTCTATGGCAACTGCTGCTCTTGCATAGAATTTGACCTGGTCTTTCCATGCTTCCATCACCTGGTCAAAGCTTTCAAAATCTACAAGCTTTCCTTTTCCCGGATGAAATGTTTTTCCGCTCTCGGTATCAAGGCCATCATTCAAGGCAGCTAAAAGAACGCGTCCAAAATTGAGAAAGCTCATTCCGGTGCATCTGTAACCCCATTTACCGGGTACTGCAATCTCAATACAACCTATGGCAGAATAGTTGTATGCGTCCTCCTTTTCAACACCCAGTTTTATCAGCCCGGGAATAACAACCTCGTCATTATTGAAAGCCGGCATTCCAAAGCCCATTTCTATAACTTTTATACATTCCATCATGAAATCATCACTCATATTTTTGTGGAAGCGGACTGACAAATTGGGCTGCGTTAACCTGGTTTTCCCTACAGACCATAATATTAAATAGCTCAACTCGTTGACTGCATCCCTGCCATCAACAGTCTGTCCTCCGATAGTAACATTCTGGTAAAGAGGACCGCCGGCTGAAAAACGTGTATGGGACCAGGGACGTATTTTCTTGACACTTAAAATTTTGATCCAGGTGCACTCAAGAAGCTCCATGGCAAACTCCGGTGTTATGATCCCGGCTTTCAGATCTCTTTCATAAAAAGGATACAGATACTGGTCCATACGGCCAAAAGATAATGAATGGCCGTTACTTTCTATCTGCAGTACCAGTTGGAGGAACAGAGTCATCTGCAGTGCTTGATAGAAAGTTTCTGGCGGCTTTTCAGCTATGTGCCCACAATTTTTGCTGATAAGCAGCAATTCCTGTCTGCGTGTTTCATCTTTTTCCTTTTCAGCCAATTCCAGTGCTAATGCCTCATACCTGCGTATATATGTCTGAAGAGCCTTAATGCCTATTTCAACAGATTTGTAAAACTGTTCCTTTTTCAAGTCAGCCCAATCCCAGAGCTTCAATTTGCTCCTGTAAAACTGGATTTCATCAAGATAACCATTTAAACCTACCGTCAGAATTTTTTGATGGTTTACTGCAATGTGCCCGTCTCCAGATGTTAGGTTTCCTTCAGCTTTAATAATTCCGGCATCCAGAATTTCTTTAAGTTCCTTGGGCATAAGGGCGTAACCTTTGTCTATTGTAGTCTTTCCTATCCAATAAGGAGAAATAGCTCTTATTGCCGCTTTAATCTCTTCAGATGGGTAAAAGGCATCCCCAGAACGTTTGTCAAACTCATCCAGTTCATTCAACATCCATTTCACTGCGTACTCTGGAAAATAAGGTGCGGCATTTATTCTTGAAGACACATTTCCAACTACCAATTCTCCCTCGTCAATATATATAGTCATCCTTTCCAGAGTTTCTTTTAGCGCAATAGCACGTTTTACCGGCACAGGAAAAGCCTCATACTTCTGGTACACCTCTGTATATATTTTCGCTCTTTCAACACAAATGGTGGGTTTAGTAGACAACACTTTCTCCCTCAAATTGTTGACTCTTTCAGATAACCCTAGTTCATTTTTCATTTAACTATCCCCCTATAACAGTTTTTAACCCCTTATTTTTTGCATACACTAAAAAGGGCTCCAATTCACTTTTATTCAATGCTTCTGTCCTGAATTTGTAGTCCCGCCCCAACTGCTGATATTTTCCTTTACCAAAAGAATGGTAGGGCAGCAGATGAAGCTCTCTTATATTAGTAAAGGAATCAAGATAGTCAATTATAGCGTGCATATCATCAGTGTTATAGTTGAATCCAGGTATGACGGGTATTCTGATTGTTACAGGAACTTTTTCTGCTTCCAGCCTTCTCAGATTATATTCAATCCGTGTAAAGTTTCCACCTGTCACTTCATTAAGTTTTTTGCCATCAACATGTTTTAAATCTATGAGAAATTCATCTACATATTGAATAGCGGCTTCAATATTTTCCCAAGGGACATCCAGGCAGGTTTCCACCGCTACTGAAATTCCCCTCTTCTTCAACTCTTTTGCCAGCATAAGCATCTTCTCAGGCTGTGCAAAAGGTTCTCCACCTGAAAATGTAACACCCCCGTCGCTTTTATCATAAAATACCCTTTCTTTTTCAAGTTCCTTTAACAGCTTTTCAACATCAAATTCTTCCCCTATAACCTGAATTGCTTTTGCAGGACATATATCCTTAAAAAGCAAAGGATCCTTAATATTATTACGGTTTATCGATATGCCTTCATCAGTCTTTGTAAACTCATTATTTCTTGATACCTTTACACATTCCATACAACCTATGCATTTTTGCTTATCAAAAAAGATGTCATAGTCAAAGCTTTGACTCTCCGGATTACTGCACCACGGGCATCTTAGAGGGCAGCCCTTGAAAAAAACAATCGTCCTGATGCCACTACCATCATGAGTAGAAAATCTTTGTACATTAAATATCATACTATATTCCTCACATTTCTTCCTTTAATATTATTTTAAATCAGTTACGAACGAAAGTCAATATTCTTTCAATTAGAATTATATTAACATTTGTTTAACAAATAGCACTAATTATTTGTACTTGGTACTGCTCTTGTTCTATTTACATCAGAGATTCAAACTTTTATACAGAAAAAAGAAGGGCTGAAGTGATATGCACCCTTCTTTTTTAAACTTGTTTATATACATTCTTTTTAAGATATTCCACAGACCTAAAGGGGTCAAAATTATAATGTCTTGAATAATAGCTGTTTTTTAATAACTTAGTGTACTATTGAAGGAAATTTCTTGAATCTGTGGCGTTTTATAATTTATCATAATCGTATATATCCTCATTGGCTTGTTTCTGTGTTGCAAGCCTGTAAGTTTTGTATCCTCCGCTCAAGTTCCATACTTTTTTATAGCCTTTCTGTACAAGGATCCTGTATGCAACGTACCCTCTAAGCCCGGCATGGCAGAAAATATATATATCTTTATCATTAGGTATTTCATCAAGCCTCTTTCGCAATTCATCCAAGGGTATATTCACCGCGCCTTCTATCGTCCCCCGGTTATATTCCCTTCTTGTCCTTACGTCAATAAGAATGGATTTGCTCCTGTCAATCTTATCGACCTGGTCCCAATGGAAAACCTTGCAGTCATTTTTCAATATGTTTGAAGCAACGTAACCGGCAACATTAACCGGGTCCTTTGCCGATGAGTACGGCGGTGCATATGCAAGTTCAAGCTTTTCAAGGTCAAATACCGTCATTCCTGCCCTGATTGCCGTAGCTATTACATCTATCCTCTTATCAACTCCGCCGTATCCGATTACCTGGGCGCCCAGGATTTTACCGTCCTTTTTTGCAAAAAGGAGTTTGATTGTCATTGGAAGCGCACCCGGATAATAATCTGCATGAGAAGAAGAGTGGGTAAATGATTTTTCATATTCAATTCCATTCTTCTTTAAAGTCCTTTCATTATTCCCTGTAATTGCAACGGCAATGTCAAAGACCTTAACAATAGAGGTTCCCTGAGTACCGTCGTAGCTTTCCTCCATCCCGCATATATTGTTGGCTGCAATCCTTCCCTGCTTATTGGCAGGTCCTGCAAGCGGCATAAGAGCAGGTGCGCCGCTGACAAAGTCCGTAACTTCTACAGCATCTCCGACCGCATATATATCAGGGTCCGATGTACGCATAAATTTGTCTACAAGTATTCCGCCGGTTATGCCAAGTTTTAACCCTGCACTTTGAGCAACTTTGGTTTCAGGCTTCACGCCTATCCCTATTATTGCCATATCAGCCTTAATGGATCTGCCGCTTGTTAGCTCTGCAATGATGCATGAATCTGTATCCATAAAGGATTTTACCGCATCCTCCAGATAGAATTCCACACCCTTTGATTTCAGATGCTGATGGACTAAGGCAGCCATATCATAGTCAATGGGCCCTATTACGTGATCCGCAAGCTCTACAATGGTTACTTTGACTCCTCTTTCATGCAGGTTCTCCGCAACCTCAATCCCAATAAAGCCGGCTCCGATGACAATTGCTCTCTTTGGTTTTGTCCTGTCAACGAATTCTTTTATTTTATAGGTGTCGGGAATGTTTCTTAACGTAAAAATTCTTGGTGAATCTATGCCCGGCAACTTCGGCTTTACAGGCCCGGCACCTGTCGAAAGTATGAGTTTGTCATAAGTTTCTGTATATACTCTGTTATTTGCTATATCGTGTACCTCTATCATTTTCTTATCGGGAAATATTCTGGTAACTTCGCTGTTAACCCTGACGTCTATATTATACCTTTCCCTCATATTTTCAGGAGTCTGAACTATAAGATCGCCCTTGTCTTTTATTATATCTCCTATATAGTATGGAAGCCCGCAATTGGCAAAAGAAATAAATTCTCCTTTTTCAAACATTATAATTTCCGCTTCTTCATCAAGCCGTCTAAGCCTTGTGGAAGCGCTTGCGCCTCCGGCCACTCCTCCTACTATAACAACCCTACGGGACATTCGGATACCCCCTTATTTTTAATCTGCATCCTAATAGTATATACTATAATTTTTCGATATTATTCATAAATTGTCAATTGATATCAGAGACTGACAATGCATAAAAAGACAAAATATTCTTAACCCCCGGAAGAAGAAGAAAAAGAAAAATATAAAGACATGATTGAATTATAAGAAGTAAATCATATAGCTTTAGTGTATTTATCTGCAAAACAGCTTGCGCAGTAACTGTCCGGTTTAATTTTCGGAATAAAATTAAGTCCCTTGACCATTCCTACCATTTCATTGATAAGAGCCTTGGTAGGCCCTCTTCTGCCTATATCAATATGGAATTCAAAGGAAACGCCTTTTTTCCTTTTGTTCGTGCCGAAAACACTGTATATCCTGTTTATTTTGTCCTCATCAAACAAATATGCCAACTGGAGGCTTGCGCACGTCTCCAGGTATATTTTTTCCCTCAGGCTTTTAACGGGCCTTTGCAGTTCACTCTTGTGCAAAAAGCCGGTTGCCCCTTTGCCAATACGGTGGACGTGAATGCAGGAAACAAAAACAGTTTTGCTTCCCACCTGTGAGTCAGTTCCCACGGATATTTTATACGAACTGTTCAAATCCGCTTTTATAAAGTCTATTATCCGCTCAAAAACCTCCTCAAACGTCATATACTCATTCCTTAAACTCCTGAACAACGTGTTCCCGTCAAATTGAAGCGCATTCCCGAGTACCATTTCTGTCACCTCATTTCCATAAAGGCTCGCGTATTTAA
The DNA here is from genome assembly GCA_012840535.1 of Clostridiaceae bacterium. Lineage (GTDB taxonomy): Bacteria > Bacillota > Clostridia > Acetivibrionales > DUMB01 > DULF01. The sequence goes on along the minus strand of DULF01000170.1, from coordinate 1,390 downwards.
AGAGTTACGAATCCAAGCTCAAACTTGCACAATTTTTCCAATATAATTAAAAAACCCTGTGAAAAGGCCACAGGGCTAAAATCAGTCACGTCGCACACATGTTTCCTAAAGATAGAGACAATATGAGAACGCCAACTTACAGCAAAGCTCTGCTTCTTCTTCATTCTCATAAAGTCCCTTCCTTTCAAGCCTATGGTATAGTGTATAATAAATTATCTTGATTTTATCATATTTAAAAATCAAAATCAAGCATCCAATTTTTTCCTTGACATATCCCCGAACATTTCTTCAACTTCTCTTCTTGAGGGAATAGAAGATTGGGCTCCTGGACGCGTAACTGATATGCTTGCGGAGCAATTGGCAAAAACAATCGCTTCATTTATGGTCTTGCCCTCTGAAAGAGCTACCGCTACAGCCGCTGTGAAGGTATCCCCTGCAGCAGTGGTATCTACTGCCTTTACTTCAGGAGCGGGGAAATGAACGGCATTTTCTCCATTCACCAGTATTGCTCCTTTGTCTCCACAGGTTACAATTACTTGCTTAACTCCTTTTTTATTCAATACCTTTGCAACCTCAATTATTTGTTCCCTTGTTTTCGCAGGAAGCCCCGTTAAACTCTCAAGCTCTACCTCGTTTGGAGTTATTATGTCTATCATTTTATATAGTTCTTCAGGAAAGCTTTCCGGTGCAGGGGCAGGATTCAGCAATATCTTTTTATTAAGTTCAGCTCCTTTTCTGATAACATACTCAACTGTTTTCTGTGGTATTTCCATCTGGAGTATTATCCATTCTGTATCTTTAATATAACTTTCCAATTCATCTATGTATTCCTCATCCACGTAATTATTTGCACCTTGCAGCACTACGATGCAATTCTGGCTGTTATTGTCCACATAAATTATTGCAAGTCCGGTATTGCAATCAACCTGTTTTACTCCTGAAACGTCAACACCTGCACTTTTTAAACTGTCCAGGAGGGTTACTCCGTGTTCGTCCTTTCCCACAGCGCCAATCATGCTTACATTTCCGCCAAGGCTTGCCGCGGCATATGCCTGGTTTGCCCCTTTCCCGCCGGGATGCTTCTGTAAATTGCGCCCTAAAAGCGTTTCCCCTACTTTTGGAATTGCCGGAACACTTACTACCATGTCCATATTTAAGCTACCAACTACAAGTAACCTGCTCAAGCGCATACACCTCCCGTTCGATCTTCATGCTAATAATTATCATTGTTCTAAGTTTACCACATATGTGCGCACATTTAAACACCCTGGCGTTCATTGAAAGCCGGCCATGGAATTAAAGTCCCTCCTGCTTTGCCCTATTGTTTTCAGGCATGTAACGATAAAACTTCATTTAACATAAAATGTAGGTAAAGAAAACAGATTAAAAT
>DULF01000169.1 GCA_012840535.1 Clostridiaceae bacterium | reverse complement strand
CTCAGACAATATTTCCTTCGGAGTTCCAAGAAAAACAAAAAGGTCCAACTGGTCATCACCAATATACATAGTATTGACAGCATCATAGGTACATCCTATGTCAAAAGTCATTGGAGCTGATGAATGAACGAACATGCCATATCCGCGGCTGCTGATAAAAAATGGAACCGGCTTATACATCTTGTGTGTCTGAACGCCTTTGGCGTCAACAGTATACATGAACTGCATCTGCCCTCTTTTATCAAGCTTTGTGAAGGATTCACCGCAGCCAAATATCTTTTCACCCGGGCCAAGGGAAAAGCTTGCCGCAATCATTCGCTTCATATCGGAAGAACGGCGAACTACTGAGAAGGGCATATATTCAGCGTTCTCAATGTTTTTTGAATCGGAGATGCATTGTGTTTTCGTAAGCAGACGCCCTTCGCTGTCCTTTAATATAATGCTGAACGGATCATGTTCCATCACCAGTGAACCACATTCGCTTTTAAATGACGTAAAAGTCTCTGTACTGCTGCATTCCCAAGGCTGACCTGTTTCCGGCGCTTTTTCAATCATCAGGGATGGAATTGTTTCACTAAGTTCGTTTCTTGCTGATATTCTGAGCCTTATAGTCCGGCTGTTAATTAACGAAATTGAAAAAGGAAGCTTTAGGTCCTGTCCATAGTCTATTGGATATTCCAATGGTGTTGACGGTTCAAAAGGAAGACTGGCCTGACTTAAGCCCAGGCACAGTTTCCTTGAATACCTCCTGAACTCCAGTAATCCCAACTGATTCCCCTCTTCCAGTTTTAACACTCTCGATGCAATAAAATAGTTATTCTCAAGCTTGTAAAAATCCTTGCTTACATCCACGATATCATTAAGTAATCCATATTGCTCCATATATTTCCTCTCCTATTCGTGATTTTAAATTCATCCTATCTTATCGCTGTCATACATTGCCACAATATAAGGATGCCCGGGGTCATAACAGGTAAGAGGAACCGGATTTTCCACCCTGCCTGCAGGTCTGATGTTCCTGCCCCTTATACCGGTTGCACCGTCCCCAATATCTTCCCTGCATTTTTCCAGGTAACCCTCCAGTTTCTTTACAATTTCCGGGTGCTTATCGTAGATATTGTTGTTTTCGCCTATATCATCTTCAAGGTTGTACAATTCTCTTACCTGTTTGTCTTCCCTGAAAACATGAAGTTTCCATTTACCGGCCCTGACAGCTTCTAGTTTATCCATCCGGTAATAGAAAAAAGCTTCCCTTTCCTGTTTTTTACATCCAGGGATTCCAATGGCCCATCTCATATCAAGCCCGTCGATTATATGGTTATCAGGAATCTGAATTCCTGCAAGTGAAGCAAAAGTGGTATAAAAATCCATAGCTGTAACAATGCTGCTGCATATTGAATTTTGGGGAATTCTGCCCGGCCAATACATTATGCATGGCACTCTCATGCCGCCTTCCCAGGTAGTGCCTTTGCCTCCCTTTAACGGAGCATTGCTGGAGCCGTTGTCGCCTCTTGCGCCATTATCGGACGTAAACACAACCAACGTATCCTTCTCAATACCCAGCCTTTTCAATTCATTCAAAATGACACCCACGGACCAGTCTATGCATTCAACTGCGGCTCCGAAAGCCCCGTTTCTTGAACGTTTAGCGAAGTTTTCAGGAACATACAACGGAAGATGTACGTACATATGGGCGAAATAAAGGAAAAAAGGCCTCTTGCTGTTTTCACGGATAAACCGGACAGCTTGTTCTACATAACGTTCCGTTAAAGATTCCTGGACAGGCTGCTGCTGGATCACTTCTTCATCCTTCATCAATGGGAGCGGCGGAAAGCCTCTTTCAATTGCGTACCGGTTGTTCTGCCTCCCCATGTCATTGCTGTAAGGCAGACCATAGTAATGGTCAAACCCATGCCGGGTCGGTAAAAATTCAGGCTGGTCGCCGCAGTGCCACTTCCCTATAAGCATTGTTTTATAGCCTGCGTTTTTTAGCAGCTTTGCAATAGTTACTTCCGATGGATTCAACCCTATTCCATGTCCGGGAAAAAGCACCCAATCCCCATCAAAGGAATCAAATCCAATTCTTCTGGGATAGCAACCGGTCATCAAGGCTCCTCTTGAAGGTGAACACACCGGCGCTGCCGAATAAAAATCGGTAAATCTAATTCCTGCCTGTGCCATTGCATCAATTATTGGAGTATTGTTACACCGGGATCCATAGCATCCAAGATCACCATATCCAAGGTCATCACAGTTTATCAGTATTATATTCGGTTGGTGCAAAACATTTTTTGATTTCATATTCTTACCTCGTTGCTCCGGATTAGGAATCCGCCGGCTTGCCGTATTCCTTTAGCAAGTTTCTCCGTAGACCTCTTCTGTCCCTGCGGTTTGTTAAAATTACCGCTTTCCTGCCCCATTACAGTCTAACTGGATAATCCTTGATAAAATCAGACACTTTCTTGATAACTTCAGGTTCGCATGAAGGAGGCATCACCCCGGCGGAAGAAACTATGATCCCCCTGTGGTGGGGAAGTTCTCCCAGATCAATTTTAAGCTGTTCAATAATTTCTTCCCCGGTTTTAGTCCACAATATTGCGTTTGTCCCCCCAAACAGGCATTTGTCCGGGCAGGACTTTCTGCCGTCTAGCAAAGTGGTATTGCCAACAGTAGGAGATGTAAAGGCTTCAAAAACCCTGGCTGACAATTTTGCGAGGTCCGGCAGCAAATCCTTCAAATGCCCGCACATATGGAGTGCAAGAATACGCTCATGCTTGTCTATGATTTCTTCATACTCCCTGATATGTCTTATACAATAATTTCTAAACTGTTGCGGCGATATAAGGGTGGTAGATGTATTTTCAACCATATAAAACATATCTGCAGGATTGTATTCAGCTATTAATCTGACTCTTTCCAAAAGGCATTTTTGCATTGCTTCAAATAATTCTTCCACCAGTTCGGTGTAATCGAAGAGGAAGTAATGCCCTTTTTCTATGCCGGCAAGATTTTCAATAAAATCCATCAATGGGGACTCGCCGATAAAAGTTACCACCAATGCTTTATCTCCAATGGCTTCGTACGCTCTTTTGCTGTTTTCAAGCCTTTCCCGGTCAAGCAGCGCTGCGCAGTCATTATAATATTCAATCATTCGCTTAATATCCTCTACGCTCTCAACAGGCATTTTCACCGGGTGATACGACTGGGACGCTTTATCGAACCGCCATATCCTTGTGCAATCTCCATACTTGGTGCTGAAGGTTTCGACTCTGTCATTGCCTGAAAATTTGACTTCGAAGCTTGTTTTTGTCCGCTTTTCAATTATGCATGAATCTATCCCTTCCTGCCTGTCGCTCCCGATCCAGTCATAAATTTGTGACAAGCTCATGCCTTTGCAGGTTGACTTCCTTGCAAGGGTATATGCTTCGGACAATTTAGGCCAAAAAGGAAGCCGATCAAGGGGCTCCATCCTGATGGCAGCCAGCATCCGCTCTTTCACAGTCATTATATCTTTCATGCTCGTCCCCTCAGCTTTTGTCTTCTTTATAGAAAATCTCTCTTCCATGGGTACGGATATATTTTCCCACTTCACGCAACACTTTGACATCATGCGGATGCACAGACCCATCACCCAGCGGGCCTATATTCAACAGAAGATTGGCATTATATTTGGCTGCCATGCGTAATTTTGCCATTACCTCATCAGTATTCAGGTGTTCAGCATCTTTCTGATATCCCCAGAAGCCTTTCTGCATAATAGTGCAGATTTCCACAGGCTTATTATTGTCTCCTGATGCTGGATCACGGGCTATAGCCTCTATCGGAATCCTGTCAATCTGGGTTTCCTCCGGAGCATAAAAGTCCTCGTCTCCTTCAACGCCCCATTTGTAGCTGATAAGTGCATGAGGCTGCAGGCTGCGTATCAGCGCATACAATTCCTTAATACGGAATTTTGATTTATCTCCGGAATGGGGTACACCTGCGCCATCAAGCCACACTCCCGAGATGGTTCCATAATTTGTGCATAATTCCGTTATATGTCCATTTACATAATCAATGTATTTGTTGAAATCGTACTGCTCACGCGGAGCATAATTGGGATCAGGAGGTTCATAATGGGGACGTACTTCCTTTATCGGCCAGTCCCATGGCGCAGGGCCATGAGGATGGCGCCAGTCCAGTCCATGCTCGTAGAAAACGAAGAAGCCAAGTCCTTTCCTGCTGCAGGCTTCCCGCATTTCTGCAACAAGATCCCTTCCCGCAGGACTATTGACACTGTTAAACCAAGTGGTTTTTGAGTTCCAAAGGCAAAAGCCGTCGCAATGTTTTGCGACTAAATTTACATATTTCATCCCGGCTTCCAGGGCCAGTTCGGCAATAAAATCGGCATCAAAGCTGCATGCTGTGAATTGGGTCATCAGCTTCTCATATTCGGCTAAAGGTATCTTGTCTATATACTGCACCCATTCTCCCTTTCCCAAGAGTGAGTAAAGGCCGTAGTGTATAAACAACCCAAAACCAGCGTTCCTGAACCATTTCAGATTTTCGTCATGTGAATTGTCTCCCGGTAGTCTTCCTTTTTCTTTCAGATAGTTTGGAACACTCTTTTCCATTTTGCTACCTCTTTGTTTTCAAGGAACTTTATTAAGCAAAAAGAGGAAAAAGAATTTCCCCTTAATCATGTACATGGAGTTTTCTCTGAAGCGGCACCAGGCCGCAGATTCCCTTCATCAGGTATTCGTTTGTATAGGTGGTATGACCATATGTATTGATAATTGTATCAATAGCAGCTTCATATTCTTTATGGACATAAGGATGAAAATGGGATATAAAAATTACCGGAACCCCCATCTTCATCCACCCGCAAGCCATGTTTCTGGCTACAGGTCCGTGAAGCCTTACGACGTTAACAGCCCAATCAAGATAATTCCCGATAGAACATATTACAAGGTCATAGTCCCCGCTTTTTATCCTTTTCTCAATTTCAAAAGGTCCCGGATCTACAAGCATGTCTACATGATCAGAATACTTTCTTATTTCCTCACAAAAACCATCATATACACCCTTCATCACTTCATAACCATTGACTATGACCAGGTATAAAACTCTGGTTTCCCGTTTAACATTAAAAGGCAACAGATTTTCCCTGTCCCTTACGATAGTTATGCTCCTCTCGGCAACTTCCTTAACAATACTTGAGTTTCTTTTGGTATCAGCTATACTCCTGCCTGCTTTACAAGTGCCATCAAGCAGCCCCATCTTATCTTTTACTGCAAGTATTCTATAAGCCCTGTCCCTTAAAGTCTCAAGCTTCAATTTCCCATTTTCTATTAATTGTTCCATCTGCCTGTAGAAATTTTCATCAGGGGTGACAAATAAAAGCATATCACCTCCGCTTTCCAGAAAACGCGCACATGCTTCATAACAGTTCATAAAACCGACACAACCACCCATAATCATCGCATCTGATATGACCAGACCCTCAAAACCCAGTTCAGTTTTTAACAAGTCTTGTATTAGTCTCCTTGACAGTGTTGACGGCGGAAAAAGCCCAAGCTTCCGGTCCTTTTCATCATAGGCAGGCAGCGATATATGTCCTGTCATTACCGCAGCTACCCCTTCATTGATCATTTCCCTGAAGACATATCCGGAAAGCTTATGCCAGCTTTCCATGTCCAGAGGATTCTCAGGCGTTGTAAGATGCTGGTCATATGTACTGAATCCGTCCCCCGGAAAATGTTTGGCTGTCGCCAGCATTCCAAAATCCTGCACGCCTTTCATGTAGGCTTTTATTGCCTTTATTGCCTGTTCCGGATACTTTCCTGCACTCCTGAGCCCGACTACAGGGCTGTCCGGATTAAAAGCCAGGTCTGCAACCGGTGCCAGGGTCCAGTTAAATCCAAGCTCAGCTCCCTCTTCAGCAGCAATTCTCCCTGCCTCGTAGGCAAGCTCTTCGGAATTGCATTGGCTTAAACCCATCATGGATGGAAAATGGTCGGAATCTAAAATCATACTTGCTCCACATTCGAAGTCAGACACGACGAAAGGAGGTATGCTGCAGCTTTCCACAAAGGTATCCACCTTTTTTCTCAAGTTCTCTCTGGTATCGGCAGCAAAATAAGCTCCTCCACAGTTTTCAACGGCTGGAACATCCTTGTACAAAGGACAAATAATCTGATTGATTAATTCCTTCACGCTTAATGACTTAACAATTCTTTCTGCCTTCTCGGAATAACCAATTTTAAATTTCATGCTTATACCTCTTCATTCTATAGTAGACGATACAAAAAACGAGGACTATAATAATTTTATCAGATTAATTTTTAAAAAAGAGTTTACAAAAGTCCAAAATAGTTTAATATATTACTTTATGTTTGTACCAGGTTTATATGGAAGCTGCTTCTTCCTGTGCAATTTTGCACCATCTGATGACATTTTCAGGGTTCCTGCCTATAGTATGGGTATCCTTCATGATAATCTCCACCCGGCAGTTGCGAACCTTGCGTAAAGCCTCTCTCAGGCTTTTTCTTATGTAGTCTTCATCTATTCTGGGGACTGCCAGGTATGTGGGATTTGGTTTCATGGAAAAAATGTAGTTTTTCTGAAGTTTGTCCGCCATGTCCTCCAGATTGGACCATGGTGATACGGAAACCCTTCGAAGTCCCGGTATATCCTTTATAATATCCCAGCGGTTATCCAAGGGCTCGCAACACCCATAGCAATTTAAACCAAACTTTTTCAATATTGAAAGCTGGTATGGAAAAATGAATTCTTTGAACATTGAGGGAGAAATATTGACAGTCTCCTGGCTTTCAGCGAATCCCCACAAATCGCATAACCTGACTTTTCCAGGTATGAATCCTTCTTTCGGCAATTCCCTCGTCCAGCCGAATCCGCCTGATCCTACGTAAGTATTGTCATTATTCAGGCTAAGAAGTCCGTTGCTTTCAAGAAATTCCAGTTTTGCAATGTGTCCGTCACGCAAAAAGGCCATCAGCTTGTGAAGTTCATCCGGAAAATCATAAAAATCATACATTATTTGTTCAAGTCCGCGCAATTTCACCAGCGTCTGTGTCAATCCCAGGGTCCAGTACCAGAAGCCCTTTACCCTGACAGTCAATATGTCACCCAGTATTTCCTGCGCCAATGAATACAATTTATCAGTAGTTTCATAATCCACATGTATTTCCGGATAATGCAGCTTATCCATGTCTTTATAATCTTTTAGCGGAGCGTCCCACCTATATGAACCTCCGTCAGCGCCGCCGATTATTTCTTCATGCATTCCCCAGTCGCTTTCAGTAAAAACGTATGGTATGTTGAAAAAAGAATCTGTTACCCTGTCATCACCCATGGACTCTCCCCAGAAAATTTCTTTTCTTAACACTGTCTCCCAGGCTCTTGCCAGATCACCTTTGCATTCAAGAACATCTTTTGTTATTATTTCATTCCACCCGTTTTCAGGGTCGCAAAAAATCAACGGTTTTACGTCCCCAAGACTATTGTGGGAATACCAGAGCTCTTTTTTCTCTTCCTCAATAGGGCGCGCTGCAAGATGTGCGACGCGTTCTGCAAGTTTCCTAAGTATCATCCTGTCTTCTTTGCTTATAAACAATCCCTTATCAATATCATTTCGCATGGCGCTTGCTTTTCTCCTCCATTCTGTTTCGTCTTGTTCCTCAACAAATGAAAATAAACAGTTTTTCCATATACATTTCTGTGTTTCTAGAATTTTTCAAGGACAACCTTTTTACCACCGTTTCCGCCAGTAATATTCCAGCTTGCTTTACCGTCTTTAAAAGAGCATTCTATAACTGCGTTGCCAGGCAAGTGCAATTTAAAATCAACATTCCATTCTTCAGGCCATGCAGGCAGCAAATAAACAGTATTTTCGTATTCCTGTACCAGCATATCCTGGAGACCTATCATACCGCTTCCCCCCCAGTTATGGTCAGGTACCCAGTCATGTCCAGGTCCCCAGAATGCAGGAAACCGCCTGCCGCTGTCCGCCAGCTTTCTTGTGTTGATTTCCCGCGCTTCATCTTTAAGTCCCATCCTTGCTGTAAATATCCCATCCTGGTGCCAGCTTATGTGGCTTTTGTGCATTGCCGGCGCCACTTTCCAGGTATTGATTGCAAGTTCAAGGTTTTCATCTCCCAGATGCAGCAATTCATATGGAAAAACGGGATACAGCTGGGGAAGCTCACAGTTCAAAACGGCGGTCCAGCTATATGCCGGAGATATTATATCGATGCCTTCAGTCCTGATTATTTTAAAATCAGGCACTTTCTCAATCAGCTGCCTGTAATATTGCGCATTGACATACTCATCCAGATTGGACAATTCAGTCAGTATTGCTTTAAGCCCTGCAATCACATCAGTTGGATTTAACGCGTTTTTATAGGTTTCAAGGGCTGTTGACGGGTAAATAACAAGCCTGCCGTCATCGCCGAATTTACGTGTAGTGTTTATTTCGTGGATTTGCTCGTAATGTTCAAAAAAGAACGTTACGGCGCTTTCAATAAAAGGTATGTATCTTGAGATATCCTGCCCGGAATAGCGGTAATACTTAATGATCATAAACGCGAATTCCACCTGGTTAATGTATTCATACCTTATCCATGGTCCTATCTGCTCTGTGCTGTCAAAATTTTTCGGCCTTTTGTGGGCAGTATCCTCTGTTTCCTCAAATCCCCAGCACCATCCCGGCGGTAAACCGAAATTTTCAACGTGCTCTGCAAATGAACAGCCCTTATGTCCCCAGTATTCCTTTGTTCTGAGCTCTGCGTTATTTAAAAGTCTTCTGTAAAACTCGAATTGAGGTATCATCATGTCAAAATCACCGGATTTTAGCATAGGCCAATAAACAAGCCTTTGATTTTGAGCGGTAAAACTCCCGCCCCCCCACATACGGTAATCCGGTGTTTTTCCATAGTGCTCTTCTCCGACACTGTAGCATGGGTCACTGGTAAAAAGCCCGCCGTTGAATTTGGTCGGATAATTTCCATAGGCATTACAGCCAAGCATATACCTGAACAAGGCATAATTCCTTGAAATCTGAAAACCGGTATCATTTTCGTCCTTATCCGGATTAATATATATGTAGCTCCTGTTCCAGAAATCCCTCCACCACTCCTGGGTTCTGATAAAGGCATTGGTATCGGCAACAGCGATGTCGCAAAGTTTTTGAAGGTTGTCAAGCCAGGTCTTGATTGATTCTGCCTGTTCGGTGTTAAAGCAAATGAAAAAGCGGTGATGGTTTTTATTTGATGATTTGATTGAAAAGCCTTCAAATCCGATACCGGCATAACTGCCGGAAGTTCTGCCCGCGTATCTGCAGTCCTCTCCAAAAAGCCTGCCCCCAAAGGTAAGGTTTTTTTGCGGATTGTAAAGCCTGTCTTTTATACCCATAAGGTTCTGCTGTTTTACGATGAAATCGAACAAAAGCTTATCGTTTCTGTTTCGATGGAAAAAGGTTATACTATTATCGCTTGTAATAATCTCATCCGGATATGTAATAACCTCTCCCGGATAGAAATTGTAGCTTAATGCAGCCATACGCTCATTTTGCGGCAATGGTCTTTCCTTTGTCCGCCAGCTTTCATACTGCGCGATGATTTCCATTTCGCCGGAGCAGCTTACATCAACGTGGCATACAGGCTTTAATGCGTCAAACCAAATTATCATTTCAAAGTTGTCTCCAAGTATTTTTACATATCCATTCTCGAGAACAAGTTCCTGAGAAAAAAAGTTTTTGAAAGGATTAGGATTGATGATGAATCTGAATCTCCCCAGTTTCAGCATCTGATTGTTTTCATCGAAGCTTCCGCTCCGGTCTATATACATTAAAATTTCATTATTCTCAACCCATACATTGGCGCCCGCATCAAACCCGCCACAGGGCATTGATTCACCTGAATTCCTGCTTTGAGTATTCCACTTCACATTATATTTGCCGATTTTCATCATCAGGAACCTCTTGGCTGTACAATATATCCATATTTTTTTATAACAGTTAAAATGATGTGAGTATGGTTATTATACTAAAACTGATAAAAAAAGAGAGTATGTAATACTCTCAAATGGTTTGCAAAACTACTTTTATACATTGCAATTACCGCGCTCAGAATACACCGGAACCAGAGGAACTCTAACAAACGCCATCCGGTTTTAACACAACCTTTACTTCATCTTTAATACTCATCCGGTCTTCACCGACTTCGCAGTCTACCGCCAGAATTTTAACGCGATTTTCTTCGGCATAAACCAAAGCATCTGCAAACGCCTTGTGGGTTTTCACATTTGGTGTGAAATATCTGACGCCTTTCATCTGGATGACAAAAATTACATATGCAGTATACCCCTCGTCAAGGCTTCTGCACAGCTCAAAAATGTGCCTGACTCCTCTTTCGGTAGGCGCGTCGGGAAACATTGCGACCCCGTCTTCTTCAAGGGTCACACCTTTAATTTCAATTAATGCCTTTTCCGTATCTGTCTCCACCATAAAATCTATCCTGGAATCCTTATATTTAAACTCAGGCTTTATTTCTTTAATGTTTTTCAGAAAATTTCCTTCCAAAAGCCATTCGTGAAATACTATATTCGGCGCCCGCGAATCTATGTTAACAAGCCTTTTGCCTTTTTCAACGCCTATGAGGGACCATTTCGTCTTTCTGCCGGCATTCTCGTTCCGCTGGCAATAAACGTTCACGCCCTCAATTAACAATTCCTTGCACCGGCCTGTGTTTTTAACATGAGCTGTTTCCGCTTTTCCGTCAATTATTACGTTGGCAATAAAACGGTTGGGGCGCGAAACGAATATGCCTTTTTTTATATTTTTATATTTCATTTTTCATCCAAAAGCCTTTTTTCGCCGGTTATCTCCTGCAGCGGCTTGATGTCCTGTGTTACCTCCATGGTGCCAAGGTATTCCCCTTTTGCGTTTCTTACGGCATAATACCTTATCAATACATATTTGTCCCCCATTTTAATCCAGAAATCCTCATGTTCCTTGGCCCCGGACCAAAGATTCTCTATTACTTTTTCAACAACATGCACGCTTGCCGGCGGATGACAATTCTGAACAAGCCTTCCCAAAACAGTTTTCGGTCTTGCAAAAATCCGTTCTTTCCCTTGGGAAAAATACTTTACAGCGCCATTCTTGTCTACAAACGTAATGTCTATGGGAAGGGTGTTGAATATCGCATTTATCTCTTCCGGTGTAAGTATTCCGGCATCAAATTTGACATACTCATTGTCACCCGAAGCCTTCTCTCCCTTTTCTTCGGCCTCCTTCTCAACGTTTACCCTGGCCGGTTTCCATTTTCCTTGCGGTTTTACAATACAATAGCCTATTTCATCACTTTCTTCAGCAATTTTAAGCCATTCATCTTCGGCCAGTGTCTCCAGGGCCATTGGGAAAAGTATGTTTTCCTCCTTTGAAATCATTTCGGTTACTTTATTTACCGCTTCGTTTATTTTCTCCAGCGTTTCATTCCTGTTTCCGTCATAGTTTGAAAGCAACATAAGAGCTTCCCTTATTGCCGTTCTTATTTCATCATCGACACCCCACATAACCTTTGGAGGAGCTGTTATCCCGTACTTCTCCAGATAAGGGAACAGCAGGTTTTCCTTCCTTGAATAATGCTTGTCAACCTCCCATAATGTATTAAAATCCGCAATTAGGTCCTTGATATTTTCTTCGTCATCAGCATCGGCGAATTTGGCGGCATGAGGTTTTATTCTTTCATTTATCAGCTTTTCAATTTCTCTGTTCTCAAGTTTGAATGTATGAACCGGATGTCCCGGAATTTCCTCCGGTTTTTGTGGCCGGTGAATTTCTTCAATGGAGCCGCTGAATAACGCAGCGTGAACATCGCAAAGACGCTGGATCTCTTCTACCGGCATGCCTTCCATGATCAGCGCCTTTTCCATTTCGGTTATTTCATTAACTGACACGCCTTTTATGAGCTTTTCAAATTTCGGCTTCACTTCGTCAACGCTTTTCCCGCTGTGCAGTTCAGCAATCAACTCCTTCAATACCTTCTGCCTGTACTCACGGTTATTAATAATCTCGCTCACAAGAAAACCTCCTTTCAAATATGTATGCTGCTCTATAAATATATATCGGCTGTAAAGAAACATTTATTTTATATTACCCAAATCAGGAATTTTGATAACAAAAATAGCTATATGCAATAAAAAACACTTAGAGCAATCTCTCAAGGAAGACGGCCTGATGCTGACATACGGTCTTTACCCTGGAGTTGCGCTGGAAAACGTCAAAGCTGTAATGGATGCTTTGGAAAAATACGCGTTTTTTTATTCTTAGAGATTTTAGACTACTTTGCTTAATTTTATTTGCTGGCACAAACTTATGCGCAAACTTGCAGTGAACTAAAAGCGCAGTGAACTTAAAGCGAATTTGAATTTGAAGCAAATTTAAAGTGAACTTAAAGAATCCCTGAATTCCTGAGGGGTCATTCCAACCTGTTTTTTAAAAAAGAAAGAAAAATATGACGGTGATTCAAACCCGATTCTTTCCCCTATTTCATTTATCTTCAAGGTGCTGTCAGAGAGTAATTCCTTAGCTGTTTTAATTTTAACTTCATTGATATAGTCCGATAAGGTCCTGCCTGTAGCCTGCTTATAAAATCTTGAAAGGTATGATGGATTAAAATGGACAATTTCTGATAATTTTGCCATGGAAATATCCTTGCCGATATTCTGATTTATGTACTTGTGAATACGTTCAGTAATACTGATTATTCCGTCATCTTCTTTCATCTTTTTGCTTTGGAAAATCAATTCTGAAAGCTTTTTAAAAAAGCCGGCAATTTCTTCCAATGTTTTCTCCGAAGTTAATCCCATAAGTACGTGAACGTTCTTATCACTAAGAATGTATGAGTCAAGGCTCGTCCTGTTGATATAGGAAACAAACATGGAGGAGAGGGTGTGATAAAACTCAATGCCCATAAGAGAACCCGGGCTGTAATGCTCCATGTCTTTCATTATTTTGTCCAAAGCTGTATGAAATTCATCCTCCATCCCGTTTTCAAGAAGTGTCCTCAGTCTCCCCAGCTGCCTGTCGATTAATATGCGGTTTTCAGAACAACTGCCAACCTTTTGTCTGGTATTAAACTCTTCAACACTTTCGTCAATAATCAGCATTTGTTGGTTTTTTATCACACTGCTGTTGATCAGTGTTTTTAGGATGCAAAATTTCTCATATGCATCCTCCCACCTCACAGGCTCGTCGGCTATGGCAAAATTGGTACAAACATGTAAGATATTCTTTATTGAATTCTGTATCAGTTCAATATTGCCTTTAACAAAGGTTTTTACAGCTTTGAACCAGTTATCATTTCCACTGCCATTTCCCGGAGCTTGTGAATTTGGCTGGATAAACCAGACGAGCATAGAGTCTTCGAGACTGACAGATATGCTTGAAACCATCGAATTCATATAATTATCGAATATATTCTGCATTATATAAAATTTTTGCATTTTTTCCGAATAGGTGTTTTTATAGTTCCATGAACCTATTTTTGCCACTACCATAAAGACTGGCTGATTAGGATCCATACTTATTTCCAGTTCCTCAAAAGTGACGGCAAGCTGTTCTTCACATATTCTGTCCCCTTGCAGAAGCCCGGTCAGGAACTCCCTCCTCAGCATCGGTACTGCCTGCTTGAACTGCTTATCAGCTCTCTTTGCTATATCCTGAAGCTTAGTCTCTTCTTCTATTTTCTTTATCGCCTTTATTACAGCTTCAAAAATTACTTCGTCTTCCTCAGTTTTTAAAACATATCCTACATCAGTTTTTATTGCTTTATACGCATACTCGAACTCGTCGTATCCCGTAAGAAAAATAACTTTGCAGGAAGGCCAGTGGGACGAAATTTCATCAAGGAGCTTCATGCCGTCAAGCCCTGGCATGCAAATATCTGTCAAAACGATATCAATTCTTGTGTTTTTCAGATAACTTAAGGCTTCCTCTCCGGAGTATGCCTTGTAAATATCCAGCTCAAAATTTTCATTTTGCCTGAAAAGCTGATACAAGCCATCCACAATACCAGGTTCATCATCAACTATCAGAAGACGAAACACTGTTTTCAACTCCTTTATATTTGATTATTGCTTCGACCTTTAATCCGCCGAATCTTCCCCTTGACACTTTCAGCCCACTGTCATCGCCGAATTTCAAACGTATTCGTTTATTGACATTGAAAATACCTGTTTTTTCTACTTGAGCGTCAGTTTGATTAAGCTTTCTTTGAAGTTCTTCAAGTTGATGGCCTTCAAGTCCTTCTCCGTTATCTTCAACAGAAACTGTCAAAGCATTGTTCCTGAAACTAACTTCAATACATATTATACCATCCTTTACAGTATTCTTCAAACCATGCACATAGGCATGATAGTGTCAACTTTTTGTAGGATTTTTCAGAACAAATCTTCTTTGGTAAAGCCTAAAACTAAATTAATTCAGCATGTTGGATGCAACGAAGAATCCTGTATACCGGCGTTACCTTCCCCATTTTTAATACAAATATATTCCCTATTTCATCAGGATTAAATCCTAAAAATGCATTCTTTGTCCGTTTTATGGCCTTCTTTATATATTGCTCAAGTTCTTCATCCT
>DULF01000168.1 GCA_012840535.1 Clostridiaceae bacterium | reverse complement strand
TTCGCCTGCCATGTCATAGATTTCTTCAGTTATGGCGTTAATTTTTTCTTCCAGCTCGAGCGAAAACTCCCTTAAACCATCTATATTCACTTTAAATCCCCAATATTCCATATCAGCCAGGACTTCTACCAACGGAAGCTCGATTTTATAGTAGAGTTCCTCCTGCCCGTTTTCCCTGATTATCCTTTCAAATACTTCTTTTAGCCGTATTACCATCTCCGAATGCTGCGCAGCGATAACCGATATTGTTTCACAAGGCATACTGCCATATGGTGTAAAGCTCTTGCCTTTTCCCGCCAGCCGCTCCAATGACTCAACCGGTACGTTCAGGTACGACTCTGACAACTCCGAAACAGTGTAGCTGTTTCTGGAAGGATCAATAATATATGCAGCAATCATGCTGTCAAAGGTTAAACCGTTAAATTCTATATTTTTTCTCTTGAGGTATGTAATAAAATTTTTTACGTCATGACCGGTTTTTTTAATGCCCGGATTCTCAAAAATTCCGGAAAACTCTTTTAAAAAATCCTCTTCGCCAATGCGGGAGTTAATATCAATATAAACGTTATTATTGCTGTTATAGGTAATTGCAACGCCAACAAGTTTTTCTGCAAAGTTTTCAAACTTGTCAATCAAATAATAGATGGAAAACTCCCCGGATGAAACAATGTCACTTTTCAATTCAGTTAATTCCTCAATTTTCTCTATACACCTGAAATTTTTTAACTGCAATCCTTCTTTCGAATTGCCGGCACCCTTGCTAAGGTTTAATTTCTCTATAAAACTTCTAAACTCCAGCCTTTTAAACAGCTCATAAAGCCTTTCCTCATCAAATTGCCCTATCCTAAGCTCTTCTATGCTACAGAGTTCAGGCATGTTCCTCTCGATCGCTGCCAGCTTCTTGCTTAAAAGCGCCTGTTCCCTGTTCGCTGCAAGCTTTTCCCGTACAGATTTTTTACCGACCGAATCCAGATTATCATATAAATTTTCAATGCTTCCAAATTCTTTAATCAAGCTGAGAGCCGTTTTTTCACCTATGCCGGGTACTCCGGGAATATTATCCGACTGGTCGCCCATCAACCCTTTCACGTCAATAAGCTGCAAGGGTGTTACACCAAATTTTTCAATGACTGTATCATAATTGTATTCATCAGTTTCGGTCCTTCCACCCCTTGTTACAGGTATCTTTATACGCGTACGATCAGACGCAAGCTGAAGGGAATCCCTGTCCCCTGTTACAATCACAACTTCCATACCCTTTTCTTCTGCACATAAAGATACCGAACCGAGGATATCATCAGCCTCATATCCCTCATACTCTAATCTTTTTATATTCATGGCATCAAGCACATCTTTTATAACCGGTACCTGAACTGCCAGCTCTTCCGGCATGCCTTTTCTTTTAGCCTTGTATTCCTCATATTCTTTATGTCTGAAAGTCGGCGCTTTAAGGTCAAAAGCCACGCATAAATAATCAGGTTTCTCTTCTTCAAGATATTTAAACAGGATATTAAGAAAACCGAAAACAGCATTTGTGTAAAGGCCATCCGACGTGGAAAGAAGCGTCCTTCCCTGAATCGCGTAAAATGCCCTGTTCAATATACTGTTTCCGTCAATTATCATCAACTTGCCATTACTCATTATGTACCTCCATGCCAACATTACGGGCAGAATATTCTTATGTGCATCCATTATTTAGTATTTACAAGAATATACAGCCCTAATACCTTTGTCCCAAAGTCTATTTTACACAAAAAAAAATCAACCGTAAACGGTTGATTTTTAGTGGCGGCTGATTACTGCCATTTACCTACTCTGTCCTCAATTCTACAGTAATAAAAGTATAATTTGAATCCAACTGCAGTCTTTCCATTTTATCCCATATAACTTTTCTTTCTCTCTTTAGCCTGTTTAACTCATCAGGGTCGGAGACTTCCTTTCTTTTTTCCAGTTCTTCAATCCTTTTGTCCAGAACCTGCAGTTGTGTGTTTAATTCGTCAAATATTTCTGTGCAGTCTTTTGTTTCCAAATCGCCCACTTCTATATTTAAATTACTGAAGTTTGATTTTAAGAGGTCTATAAACTCACCATACTTGTCGTCCTGCACTTTCAGGTACAACACATTGGCCTTTGCTGTTACATCTATATCAACGGCTTCCTTTGTCATTTCATCATATTTGCCCTCAACAAAACAAGGTGATATATAATCGCTTATTTCTGCCCCGTTATTTATGGCAAATTCTTCTATCCTTTCAATTTGTGCCTGCGCATCCGCAATATTATTGACCTTAAATTTTATATTAATATTTTTATTATTCACTGGAACGGTATTCAACAGCATAGCACCGGATGATCTTTCATTCGCATTTGTATGCCGTGAAGTGTCCGGTATCTCCTCACCGCTCAATTGATTTCCATCATCAACAGCAATGCTGAACGTCATTTCTTCTTCTGTTTCGCTGAAACTTTCAACATTTAATGCCGCATTCTCCGCTGCGCCTGCAGCGTCATGCTGCTGCATACTGGTTAACTCAGCGCTTTGTCTGCTCTCGTCATGCTTTGCAGGCAAGAAATAATTATTAGCAATGAATCTCCCCGCAAAGAATGACAGAATCAAGCACGCTGCTATAGTGGAACATATTTTCACGTATTTGTTAAGGAGGTTTGTTCCCCTGTACTGTTTATACAGCTTTTCTTTCTCAGCTACTAATTTTTGGTGCAATTCCTCCCTAAATCCTTCCGGCAGTTCAATTTCATCAACATTCCTGCACAATTCTATTACTTTTATCAGCCTGTTAAGTTCTTCCCTGCAGGAATCGCATGCGTTTATGTGCTTTTCAAACTCCGTACAGGCGGAATCATCCAGCTGATTATCAATATACAATGACATTAGCTCGTTTATTTCACGGCATTTTTTCATCTCCAACCCTCCTTTCCAATTCATTTGACGTAATCTTCATTTAAAAGTTCCTTTTTTGTTGAAAGAATATCTTTTAACGCGTGCCTGGCTCTATTTATTCGCGATTTTACGGTACCTTCGGGACATTTTGTAATTTTTGCTATCTCTTCATAACTAAAACCCTGTATATCTCTTAATACAATTACTGTTCTATGTTCCTCAGATAACTGATTAATCGCATCATTTACAACCTGCTTGATGTAGTTTTTCTCTGCAACCGCTTCAGGCGTTGGCTCATTTGCCTCAATCTGTCGTTTAATTTCGCCGTCATCGCTCTTAACATCTTCATCTATAGAAACAACATTTTTATTTTTCCTTTTTCTAAGTTCATCAAGGCAAACATTCGTGGTAATCCTATATATCCATGTAGAAAAGGCCGATTGCTCCTTAAAACCTCCCAAAGACCTGTACACCCTGATAAATACTTCCTGGGCTATATCATTGGCATCTTCATAATTTCCAATCATTCTGAGGGCAATATTAAATACTTTTTTCTGGTACACTTCAATTAGTTGCTCAAAAGCTTCTATATCACCACATTTAGCTTTATTTATGAGGCTTTTTTCTTCAGCATTCATGGGCTTTGCTACCCTCCCCCTAAGTAAAAAAAAGATGATAGCATGCTACTATCATCTCAAACATATTATACATTTTTTTTAGTTTTTTTCAAATTAAATTTGTAACATGTAAATAAATATATTAATTTATATTAATTTACCAAAAATGTTTGGGTTTTGTAAGTATAATAAAAAAATATTATCGCCTGTCATTTTTTAATTGCACATACCGATAAAGTTTTAATATAATGAATACATATTGAGATTAGTAAAATTAGGGGTAAACGTTTTGACAAGCATTAGACTGCCTAAAGACAGGAAAACATTATTATTGCTCTGCACAACTTTAATATGGATGGGTGTTATATTTTTCTTCTCGTCACAACCCGCTGATGAATCTTCAAAGGTAAGCGGATTTGTTGCGGAACAGATTCTTGCCGTAATTAATTCCGTTTTTGGTAGAGAAACCGCCGCTGTTATAAATAGATTCTTTTTTGAGAACGCGCTGATTATCAGGAAGGCCGGTCATGTAACCGAATACTTGATTTTAGGCCTGTTGATGTCTGCATTTTTAAGAAGGGTGATGTCAAACAAGTTTTTCTTAACCGCTGTTATTATTTGTTCATTATATGCTGTATCAGATGAAATTCACCAGGCTTTTGTTCCAGGAAGAGTGCCTACAGCGATTGACGTGCTCATAGATTCAGTCTCCGCTGCAATTGGGGCTATTGTAATATTTTTATCTGCCAGGAAAAGGAGCATGAGATAAGCAGTCTCCAGCAGCTTTGATTCATTATCGGATCAGGAATACTTTTACGGAAAAAACGTCAAAAACCATGTATGCCAAAATCAAAAAAGGGCTTCGGTGATATTACCGGAAACCCTGGTGCGAGAAACAGGACTTGAACCTGCACGACCTTGCGGCCACTAGAACCTGAATCTAGCGCGTCTGCCAATTCCGCCATTCTCGCGTGTTCTTTGATTCCAATTGGAAGCGCATTAATAATTCTACTAAAAAAACTTATCATTTTCAAGTGGTAATTTAATATATTTTGAACTTTTTCATGCAGCTTATATTGTAACTTTTGCTTTTGTTAGATTATACTATAAAAAAAGCAATGAAAAAAACTGTTAATTAATGGAATAATATTTATTAGTAGAAAAATAATAAAGCTTTTTGATATATTCAGGAGGTAGTGTTTTGAATACAAAACTTGAAGAGTTTAAGAAAAAAATTAAATCAAAAAAAACAGCGGTTCTTGGCATTGGAATAAGTAATACCCCGTTAATCAAATTTCTCGCATCAATGGGAGTCGATGTTACTGCCTTTGACAAGGCAGAAAGAGATGAAATCAGCGACACCTTAAAAAAACTTGAGGGTTTAAATATAAAGTATTGTCTTGGCAAAGATTACTTAAAAGGCCTTAAGGGCTTTGACGTAATATTCAAAACACCGGTAATAAGGTTTGACATACCTGAGCTTGAGGCGGAAAGAGCAAGAGGCGCAGAGGTAACCTCTGAAATGGAGGTATTTATGGAGCTTTGTCCGGCACAGATTTTCGGCGTGACGGGAAGTGACGGGAAAACCACCACAACAACCCTTGTTTACAAAATCCTTAAGGAAGAAGGATACAATTGCTGGCTTGGTGGCAATATAGGCACTCCCCTTCTTGAACGCGTTGGAGAAATAAGCGAGGAGGACAAAGTAGTACTTGAACTTAGCAGTTTTCAACTGCATACCATGAAAAAAAGCCCTGACATAGCTGTTATTACGAATATAACGCCAAATCATCTGGATGTGCATAAATCTATGGAGGAATACATAGATGCAAAATGCAATATTTTCAGGTATCAAAATTCCGGTGGACGACTTGTTTTAAATTATGATAATGATATTACGAGAAGTTTTGCACCCCTTGCAAAAAGTGAGGTAATCTTTTTCAGCAGCAAGAATTCACTGGACATTGGCTCATTCTTAAGGGATAACTCCCTTGTCTACAAAAAGGGCAATAATATAACTCACATTGTCAACACAGATGAAATTTTAATTCCGGGCTTGCACAACATAGAAAACTACCTGGCGGCAATTGGAGCAGTGTATGAATACGTAAAGCCGGAAACAATACGTAAAATTGCATCCACGTTTAAAGGAGTAGAACACAGGATAGAGCTGGTAAGGGAAATTGACGGAGTAAAATTTTACAACAGCTCGATAGACAGCACCCCAAACAGGACTATCGCAGCCTTAAATACTTTTAAACAAAAGGTAATCCTTATTGCAGGAGGAAAAGACAAAAATCTCCCATACGACAGCCTGGGAAAAGCAATTGTTGATAAAGTGAAATGTCTTGTCCTGATAGGCATGAACATCAATAAAATTGAAAAAGCCCTGCTTGACGAAATAGAACGCTCAGGAAGAGGCTATGACATTCCGGTATATAAATGCAGTACATATGAAGAAGCGGTAAGGGCAGCTTTTTCTGCCGCTCAACCAGGCGATGCGGTATTGCTCTCCCCCGCCAGTACAAGTTTTGACATGTTCAGGAATTTTGAAGAAAGAGGAAACAAGTTTAAGGAAATTGTGATGTGCTTATAGAAAAGGTGTTGAGCTTTATCAACACCTTTTTGCCTTTTAATTGTAAAAAAGGACCAGGTATTTTGCTTTTGTTTAAAAAATAAAAAACTCTTTAAGCCTTGAGCTTAAAGAGTTTTGGTGCCCAGAGCCGGAATCGAACCAGCGACACGAGGATTTTCAGTCCACTGCTCTACCAACTGAGCTATCTGGGCATAACAGATACCAGACACCAGAAACCGGATGCCTCTGAGATACCTGCTGCCGGAATCCAGATTCCAAGTCTACCTTGCCTCTGGCTTCTGACTTCAAGTCTCTTGCCTCTGCTTTTAGCCTTTGCCTTCTGTCTTTGTCTTCATTCTCTGGCTTCTTGCCTCTTCCCTCGCCTTCTGGCCTCTGTCCTCTGTCTTTGTCCTTCGCCCCTGACTTCTAGCTTCTGGTCTCTAGCCTCTGGTCTCTGGCTTCTGTTATGGTGGGCCTTCAGGGACTCGAACCCCGGACCAACCGGTTATGAGCCGGTTGCTCTAACCAACTGAGCTAAAGG
>DULF01000167.1 GCA_012840535.1 Clostridiaceae bacterium | reverse complement strand
TTAAAAAGCCCGACTGCTATGGGGCGTATTTTAGCGTCATTTGCAAAAATCATAGACATAAAGAATTCATTCCATATGACAATAAAATTAAAAATTGTAACAGTAATAATCCCGGGCTGTGCCAGTGGGAACATGATGCGCCAAAATGTACTTATTGGGCCACATCCGTCTATTGCGGCAGAATTTTCAAGGTCAGACGGTAAATTTTTAAAGAAAGCCAACAGATAAAAAATTGTAAAAGGCACATTCATTCCTATATATAAAAGTATTAGCGTAGCACGAGTTCCTGACATTTTAAGTGATGTAGCAATACTAAACAAAGGCATAACGATCATAACCGTAGGAACACCCATAGCTATAGAGATCATATTTTGAATCAAAGCGTTGGCGCGGAATTTAAAACGGCTTAACACATAAGAAGCGGGAGCAGATACTAAAATAATAGTCACCAATGAAATTGCACTGTAAATTATTGAATTTATAAAATAAATACTTAACTTTGCAGAAGTCCATGCCTTTGAATAATTATTAAATCTTAGGTCGAAATTAATAAACCTTTCAAAAAATGACTTCAGCATTGATCCACTAAAAATTTCTGAGGGAGAAACAAGAGACGCACATACAGTCCAGGATACAACTAATATTGTAAATACTGTCCAAATTACGCAAAGAACGTAACCCGGCATTAGTCGCAGTTCTTTTCTTATTCTGAATGGTTCACGGATTCTTACGTATTTTGCCATATTCTACACCTTCCTTTCTATATTTCAACGTCATCGCGCCGTGTTATGAGAGTTGTAATAAGGGATACTATTACAACCATTAATGCCATCAAAATACTGACTGCTGATCCTGCACCTGTATCTCGTGGGATGATCGCGTTTGCCCGGCCACCAAAAACAAGGTCATACAAGTAAACAGGAGGCACTGCGGTAGGAAGTGTAAGGTTGTTAGGAGAAAACATGAAATTCCATGCGAAAATTCCTGTTCCCAAATGTACTGTCCAGACAACTATATTGCTCCGAATTACGCCCTTTATCAAAGGCAAGGTTATTCTAAAAAATTTTTGGAATATATTGGCTCCTTCGATGCTAG
This sequence comes from Clostridiaceae bacterium, assembly GCA_012840535.1. Lineage (GTDB taxonomy): Bacteria > Bacillota > Clostridia > Acetivibrionales > DUMB01 > DULF01. Next base: position 13,786 of record DULF01000167.1, on the reverse strand, counting down.
CAGATTCGTAATATTCTGGGCTTATCTTCTCAATGCCACTGATAAATGTCAGCATGATATAGCCAACCATCCCAAAACAATAAGCAATCAATAAGCTCCAAAGTGCCATATCCGGACCCGTCCACATGACAGGGGTTTTCCCTCCAAATAAAGCAACTATCTTATCAAACAATCCATAATTATCCTTAAAAACATATTGCAGCCACATGGTACCTAGTACCATTGCGCTAATAACATTGGGTAAATAGATAACAGAACGCCAAAAATTTTTTAAGCGAACTCCGCTTGTTAAAATCACTGCGTATACCATAGCTAAAAATAGCACAGCTACTCCGCCTACAAACCAAATTGTAAGATAATTTGTTACAGACCTAACGAACAATTCTTTTTTAAATAAGTTAATGTAATTATCTAAGCCGATAAAAGCCCATTCGGAAAGCGGTTGGGAAATGTGTTCCACCGCAAAAAAGCTCATAACAAATGTTCGTATAACCGGATATAGGAAGATTAGTGCATATAAAAACAATGCAGGGATTAAAAAAATAACAATCATTCGTAAATTTTTTCGACCAATCAAAACAATTACCTCCTCCTATAATCACTGCCACTCGTAAAATAATTGGTTGTTCTGCACCTTAATATGCTAGTTACTACTTTTTCAAGCATATAAGCCACTGCATCTTTTGTCAGCCCTTAGTAGGTTTTTGTGTTTTCTTGTACAACTTTTTGTATTGCACTCATATATCGGGTGTCTATCGTTTCGTAAGCAAGCGTGTAAAACGATAAGACCGCAGCGGCATACCGCTACGCCGCGGTCTTGTTTATAACTTACTTCAGTACTTTATTTTTTCATTGCGGCAAGTGATTCTGCATATTGCTTCGCATTAAATGTGCCGGTTACCAGCTTTTGGAATCCTTCTGCTATAGTTGGACCAACAGCTGGGTCTTCCATTCCCACCGCCCATGGAAGGCGTTTTGTAGTTGAGTCAAAAAGAGCCTTGGCATCAGCAAGTTCAGCTGGCCATGTTGCATTATTAGCCATAGGTACACCTAGAGATTCAGTTGCAAGTTTCTGGTCATATTCGCCAAGTGTCAAGAATCGAATGAAGGCAAACGCAGCATTCGGATATTTTGAATTTTTGTTAATACCAAATGACTGGCTGCCATAATTGTTGGCTTCTATACCATCCCCTGCAGGATCAATTGCCGGCCATGCGAACGATCCCCACTGGATGTTTGGATTCAATGGTTTAATCTCATTAGGAAGCCATGTTCCGGTTAGGTACATCGCAACTTGTTCTGTAGCAAATTCGCTAGACTGACCTTCTGGATATACATTAGTGGCTGCTTTTGGAGATATATATCCTTTTACGACCATGTCCTCTAAAACTTCACACGCTTTTAATACACCAGGATCAGAAAAATCAACATTTGCAACCATTTCGGCACATTTCTCATATCCAACTATTCGGTCAAGTACGTAACCGAACAAGCCATAATAATATGCATTATCTACTGTAAAAGGAATAACGCCGCTGGCTTTTAGCTTGGAACAAACATCCAGAAATTCGTCCCATGTTTTGGGAGCTGTGGTTATTCCAGCAGCCTCAAACAATTTCTTATTATAATGAGTCGTATAAATAAATGGTTGATAAGGAATCGTTGTATATGATCCTCCACCGAGAGTTTTAGAAAGATCCATCAAGGTTTTGTTAACCAAATTAACGTAAGGCTGTCCATTCGTGTCTTCATAAACACCGTTTACATAGTCATCCAGTGGAAGCAAATATTTAGCCCAAGTACCTGATACGCGGTCAATGTCTTCATCAAACAGATCGATTTCCTGGCCTGCGTCAAGAGCCGGTTGAAGACCATCGCGTTGGAGCTGCCGACCATTGAAATTAACTTCAATAGAGACACCGTACTTGGATTCGAATGCATCGGCAGCTTCAGCGATAACTATCGCCTGGGGCTCTGTTTCACTCCACATGGACCAGTAAACTAGTTTTGCGCCTTTTTCTATTGGGAATGCACCCTTATCCTCGGATTTTCCTTGGTCTGTGACCTGAGTCGTTTCCGAAGTTGTACCCTTAGTTGTACCCGAAGTTTTATCGGACGCACCACCACAAGCCGCTAACAGTATCATAGCTACTAAAATTAAAGATAATTTAAATTTAGAAAGCATTTTCATACGTTATTCCTCCTAAATTATATATTTTTTATTTTTATCTGGGCTTTATAAAAAGTATTTATCTTTTGAAGTTTCTATCAAGAGCTTATAGCTCTTATAGCAATTGCCGAGAGAATTTTAGATTTAACGCTATCGTAAATACCTCATTATGAAAGGAACTTCTTTCTATAATAATTTACTTTCTTGATTATAGAATTATTACATTTTTTTTATTGATAGAGCCTCTTTCAGAGCACGCCATGTATAATTCCGTTAATTCAGTCTTTTCATATGTGCTTCAACAAATCCATAATTAATACAACTGTAAATCATTTTATAGGTATGGAGGGTAGATATACTACCCTCCATTGTTTACACTCTTTATTTGTTTAATATTCTCCTTGCAATAAATGCAAGCTCATAAAGTCCAATTTCTCCATCAGCGTTTATATCAGCATGCTTTATAGCATCCCAGCCAGCGTCTCCTGCTTTTTTACCATAGTTGCTAGCGACTAATCCCAAATCTCCTATATCAATTCCTGGAATATTGTTAATATCACCTGTAGAAGGCGTTATTACTAAGGCGGTGAAAGCCATTACTGCTGCTTCTAATTCTGCTATAGCCTGGGCAACTTCCTCATCTGTTGCTACTCTATTATAAACAGCCTGTGCATTTTCAATTGCAGGTCTAAGTATCCTATCCTTTGTACCTGCAGGATAGTTCCCGTTTTCTATGCCTTCCACAGCATTGTTGTAGATCTCTAATGCAGCATTTATAGCCTCTGCCAAGAGTGTTTTATCCGCATCCACTACTATGGTTGCAACAGAACCCTCTGCATAAATGATATTACCCAGATCGTTTCCAAGAATTGCATTGGTTATTGCTATATTACTTACAACACTACCTGCCTTGGATTTGAATCTGATATTCAGAATATCCTTAGTGCCATTGATGATATTATTAGGTCCAAAACTTGCTATAACAAATTCAACTGTTCCTGCATCGGGATCATTTAAAACATCACAACTTAGTGAGAGGCCATCAACTACATCAAAACCTTCAAATTCGAAAAGTTCTTTGTCATAGCATATTGTAAATTGCTGCGCTGATATATTTTCTACTCCTGTCAGCCCATATATAAGGGTGAAAGTATCCCCGGAATTTACTTTAACAGGACCTTTCAATGTAGTAGCAGCTGTGTTAGTAACAGTAACATAAGCTATGGCCCTTATCGATGTTTCTTCAACAGTACCTTCAACTACAAAATCTCCTGCCTGTGCATACAAAAGTGGACTAATTTCATCCCATACAACTGGCAACTCCATAACATTTCCATTACTGTATATAGCCAGAACTGTTGATGGTAATTGCGGAGCTTTTCCAGCAGTTGTAGCAACAAATACAGGTTCTATTTCTTTAACAACGATATCTTCTATCACAACATCCACAGGTATAGATGTTGTCTCACCAGCAATGGTTCCCTGTACCGTAAACTCACCAGGTATACTTGTATCTATAGTCGGCAATTCTACTAAGAGAGAGCCCTTACTACCGTCGCTGAAGGTTGTATCTGCCCAGACATACCGAGGCGCAACATCACCGCGGGCCAGTTCCAGCTTGGCTCTCGTGTCTTTGTCAGGGGTCAGTCCAACTGAGTACTGACGGATGGTGAAGTCGCTAAAGCGCGGGCTCCATTGGCTAACGGTGTAGGTATTGCCTGGAGAGTTGGGCGGACTAGTTATGTTCTGCATGCCTGTTGCTGCATAGAAGCCAACCTTCGGATTTGTTAGGGTAGCCTTTACAGTACCCACTTTGATCCAATTGACACCATCTACGCTATAGTAACCTGTATAATAGTTGCCTTTTTTATCCAACGCCAGATAGTAGTTGGTCAGGTTGCTTCCATGGTCAATTTCTATCGTAAAGTCATAACCTTCATCCTTCACGTTCAGTGACATCGGGGGTCTTCCTCCGTTGCCGGTACTTCCTGAAATACGATAGGTCATGCGGACAAAGTTGTCATCGTCCTGACGGATAATAAGGCCCGCTTGTTTATTCATCTGGTTGGGTCGACCGTTTACATTCACGGTAACACAGTAGTCATCCAGACCAGGATCTATTAAGAAGAAGTTTTCATTTACTACATCGGGAAGAATAACTTCAACTATATTTTCAATATCACCATGGTTCACTGGATAGTACGGGTCAATATTACCCCTATCCATCTTGCACGGCCCCGCAGTGATGGTCAGACCGCTTGAGGAGACCTCAAGTTTGCTGTCATCCCGGTTGAGGATTTCCCAACCATTTGCTACCATATCGTTTAATACGGCAGTTTTATTGGTACCCCTGAGCGATGAACCTGCCGGCCAGGCTTCTAGAACCGAGAGATTTCCGCTGACCGGTTCATTTCCGAAGCCAGGTAGGATTCCGTTTATTGCAACTTTGCCCGGCTGCGCATAGTCACTTTCGCTAACGGCATCCCAAACAGCATCATAGTTCCTGAAATAACCTGTAGTGTCATAACGAGCCTGTACACTACCGGGAAGACGAGGCTCCATGCCAACCACAGTGAATGCACTTGTTCCGACTAGGTCATAGGTAAACAACGGCTGTTTTGCCCATTCTGCCACCTGTTTGTATCCGGCAGAATCATTGTAAATAGCGGTCTGAGACAGTTTACCTGTAAATTCTGCGCTACCAATGCTGACTTCACCGGAGCGCAGGATATTGATAGAGCTATCCAAATAAGTTGAGGCATTAATCTTGCCGTCTATATATATCTTCAACATTTCATTAGGCTCTTTGACGCAGGTAAAGTGGTGCCATGTGCCATCATTTATTGCATACTTGCTTTGTACGGTCATATTACCCACACTAAACTCCACTTTGCCTTCATCATTAATCCTTACTCTGTACGTGTCTTTCTGCTCAAGCACTGTAGCGTTTGTGTCTGTTGTATTAATCAGCGAAGCTATGGTCAGCTTATTAGTCAGGTCAGCGGACGCACCGTTGGCAAAACTTACTACATTTCCATCGAGTATGAGTACGTTACTCTGCAATAAATCATCATATTCAACATCAGCACCAGGAGTCAGGTCGTCAGCCGATACAAACTTGCTGATCACACGGTTAGCTGCATACCGTGCAGCCGCTGTAACTGTAGCTGTGTTTCCAGACAGATCTTTTACAGTCAGTTCTGTCAAGTTAATGAGTTCATTATCGACAAACGGATCAGCTACCGTAATATCAACTGAACGTGCATCGACAGTAACTTCCGCACTGGCAACTGTATGGCCTTCCACTTGGATGGGCGAGTTAGCTAGCTCGATTGCTTCATCCAGAGTAACGCGTAAGGTGCTTTCATTTAGAACCTCAGTTTTAAGCACAGAGGGCGGGGTTTCGTCTTTTGGTCCGAAATGTAGAATTACCATTTCTAAGGGCTCAAGATTTACGGTGATAGTATCTCCGTAACTGTAGGTTTCTTTACGATTCTGCACGATGTTAGGCTCAATTTTACTGGGTAATACATAGGTCATATAGAGGTCTTTCATACCTCTCATAACACCAGCGTTCAAGTCAAGTTTTAGCTCAAGCGTAACGGGGGTTGAACCCTTAGGATTCCGCAAACTAATAAAGCCCTCATTTTCTGCCCAAGCTGAGTATCCATACGGATTGTTCTGGCTATCACTGGTTCCTGTACTGACCTGCCCCCAGTTTGCAATCATGTGGGTATTCTCAAATATGTGAGCGTATTGTTTTGCAAAGTTTAGTACTTCAGCTGTAACCATCCATTGCCCTTCGGTCATAATGGAGTACGAGAAGAGCAACTCCCAGACCCTTGGTCCGCGCATGGCATTAGCATACATGTATTTCCGGAACTGCTCATCAGTCAGGTACTGAAAATTACTTCTTTTATCAGAATAAATCGGGTCGTGGTTCCAAATATAGGGGAATGGAATCTGGAAGCCCCTTTCCACAAAGAACATCCAGTACCGATTATCACGGTATGTTGTGCGTGCTGCGCCCATGTCAGTGTTGGGTATTATAACAACGCCATCGTCCTCATTTGTTGTAATGTAAGTAGTGTTGACGAATTTTAGAGTCCATGGACTAGGAATGGATGCAATAGTTATGTTTAGGAACACATCTTTGCCCTTGGCATGCTGGTGTTCCTTCAGCGCAGTAAACATATTCGTAGCGTTTTCCCAGAGCTCGGTGAAATAATAGACCATTGCATTGTTTACGCCACTCAAATTACCTCCGACTATATGGCCATGATTCGGATCAGAACAAGTTGTTCCCAAGCCATCAATTTTCCAGTAATTGAAGTCATATTCATCCATGCGGTTAATCATCATTTTTTCTAGATTCTTCATGTACTTAGGAGCAGCAAAACAAAGTTTGCCACCGGATGCCTTGTAACCAGTGCCCGCTGCCTCCATAAAGGGTTCCTGAGTTTGTGAAGCATACCCGCCGTTAGGACCCATCCAACTACCGAAAGCTCCTCCCATGTCATTGAGCATGATCGACAGGTCTTTGGTGGCGTTGTTGGCAAATGCTGGCTTAAATCCCCAAAAAGGACCGGAATAGTCGTTGACACCATCATCAAGAACATAAGAGTCTATAGGTGGCAGTCCAGCCTTAGTCACACCCTCCTCAATCCCCTGGAAGGTATCACTTACCGATTGTGGAGTAATATTCATACCGCCAGCGTACCAGGTGTTAAACTGCGTGCGGAATTCGGCACCTTGGGCAAAAGTACGTACGTATTCGAAGAAGTCATCCTGAACCACCGGGTACTCATTGCTGCGAGTGGCTCCCACAACAGCTGGCCATGTTACGAACTGGCCTGCTTCGTTGGTTTTGAGCTGAGTAAAATTCTTACCAGAGTAGTAACGTAATTTTAATGTCTTTTCCTGCCCATTGTTATCATCCGAGGGTAGAGGATTAAGCCCGAGATCGGTAAACGGAAACTCAATGCCGAAGTAGAGACTGTTGACATAAACAGGTTGACCCCATCTATTGTTTCTTCTGTTGTTGTTTGAAGCATCCGATGGGTGTGGTTTGTAAGCCCATAGCACGGAGTTATCCAACCCGCTGAATTTAAAGGCGTCAATATCGATGCTGATAATATATGCTTCCTCTTTTTTTTCCTCTGGTACACTAATTGCCAGGAAAGAGTTCATGAAACTGTCGCCGTCTTTCATTACAATGTTGTAGACGACCGACCATGGTATATCGTATTTTACAAAGGGTGCAAATGTAAATGTGACCATTGTCGTTTTTTCTGATTTGCTGATTTGGGGTTCCCCCACCAAGGTCAAATCGCTGGTTTTAATCAATTGTTCGGCTACGGGATCAGCGTTATTAACAAACATATTGCTTACATTGAGGATAAAATCCTCAGAACCCTCGCCGGGCTCGAATACAATTTCTTCGCCCATGATTTCTACGGTCCTTTTGTTCCTAATAGCTATGGTTTTCACTTTGCCGCCGGCGATGGAGATTGTGCGCTCAATATAACAATTACCGATAGTTATTGTTCCTGCATCAGTGTCTGTCGTAACGACTACATCCGTATCGGCACCTCCCTCTAGCGTAAATTCTTCATGGGAAGCACTAACGCAAACTGGGAGCATACCGGCGACGAACGATACAACTAAGATGAAACTTAGCAGCTTGGAAATGATTTTCTTCACTTAAGATCCCCCTCCTTAAATAATATTTTTTAAAAAAATTTTTTTAAAAAACATTTTTGTTGAGAAGACAAAATTGATATCACTAAAATACATAACTCAAAAAACGCTTTAGTTTTTTACTAAAGCACAAGAAATTATGATTCTATCTTACTATTTCCTAATTTTTCCTAATATGTTAATATATGTCAACATATTGTATAAATTATTTCCCGGCTTTGTCAATTGTAAGAATTGATAAAGTCAAAAATATAGATAAATTTCATTTTCCCAATCCCCGGACATTCAATAAGAAATTCAATAAATGATACTTTTTTTTACACTCGATCATGCTCTGGTCTACTAAACCTGGAGCCTCCATAACGAACTTTAAGCAGTAAATAAAGCCCCGCTTTGCTAGACGCATGCACATCAAAAGCGGGCTAACAAATGTACTTTTTAGCCCGCTTTAACATCATTAAATTGTATAACACAATACTGTTGCTTTACAGAAATTGGTCACCTCTGAAAAACCAAAAAAAGGAATTGACACACAATCAAATGGAATTATAACTCTATTAAAAATACTGTTTAGAGCTAGTTTGCGTGATTAGACTAAGCTCAATATTCTATAGACAATTATAGCCGCTTGAGCCCTTGTAGCTCCATCCTTCGGAGCAAACCTACCTCCTCCTACTCCGCTTATTATGCCAGCTCTATGCATGGTTTCAACAGCTTCTATTGCATATGCAGATATTTGTTCCCTATCTTCGAATACATCTGTTCCAGATCCTTCTAGCTTGATCTTAGCAAGCTTTGCTGTCCTGTAAGCCATCACCGCCATATCTTCCCTGCTGATTCTCTCGCTCACTCCAAAAGTTCCATCACCCTTACCTTTTACAATCCCTAGTTTCCATGCCGATGCAATAGCTCTGTAATACCAAGCTCCTTCTTTAACATCGCTGAATTCACATTCTGCCGTCTCATCGACTAAGTCAAAGGCTTCCATAAGCATTTTGATAAACTCTGCACGTGTTACATTTCCATTAGGATTGAAGGCTCCGTCTCCTATTCCATTAATAATACCCCTTGCTGCCAACGCTTCAATGCTCTCTTTTGCCCATAACACATTTTCTATATCGTTAAAGGTCACATCAATATATGCCACAGCATATTTGCCACTAAAATAAGGCAGGCAGAATCTTACCTTTTCCATATCTGCATCGAACATACCGTTCTTTTCTATTGCAAGCTCATTATTATTATCATCAATATTATAAACTATCACTTTATGGAGGTCCTCTCCAGGCTTTAATTTATAACCAACTTCAATAATTATGGCTTTTTCACCATTACTGAAGTTGTTGACAAGGACTCCATCCACGCTTAAATTGAAGGTGTATATTGAGTTATTTCCTATAATATCTTTTATATTCCATAACAATTCCTCTGTATTAGATTTTGATATTGTAAGCTCAATATTTTCTGAGCTTGGCGTTATGATTTTTTTGAGATAATTAGAAGAAAAGGTCACAACTGCAAGATGGGTATCTATCTTTAGTAATTTATCTTCCTCCATTGCACGAACTTCTTCAGCAGGAATAATCACCTTAATGCAGTTGACGTCTTCAGCAGCCTGTATCTTAAAATATATAATCTTGTCTTTTTCATTATATGCTGCTGCTTCAAAATCATCTGTAGTAATGCTAGCTACGGCAATTCCATTATCGTCAAGCACAGCCTCTATCATCGGAGGTAAGGTGGGATCAGGCTCTGTTGTAGGTGGTGTTGAGATATCAGGCTCTGTTGTAGGTGGTGTTGGAAGAGTTGGATCTGTCGTGGGTGGTGGCGGAGGCGTCTCATATTTGCTGATATTTATTGTAATGCTTTCGTTTATAAAATAATTTGACTCATTTAATATCTCATCCATTATTTTAACAGAATCCAGCGTCACCACTGCCGTACCTGTTGCCTTAGCTTCGAAAGTAAGGGTACAAAGTGTTAAATCTCCACTTTCCGGCGGTTTATCTCCAGTTTTTGTCATTGCAAATTTTACTTTGTTTCCATTGATCTGTGCAGGAATAGAGTAGCCCTCAATATTTGATACCACATTTATAAGGTTAAGCAATCCTTCATCGAAGGTGAGATTTACTTCATAAGCATATAAACTTACTACATTCGTGCCTGTGACGGCTATAGTAAGTTTTCCCCCTATTTTTGTATTTGAAGTACTCGTTGTTATGTTAAAAGAATCGGAGTCAGCTTTATTCAGTGTATATGCAAAGAATAAAATGCCTATTATAATTACTGCTGTTAAAATATGCTTTGCATTCCTATTAATTTTCATGGATAACTCTCCTTTTCTAGTTTGTGAATTTGATGTAACGGCAGTAGTTCTGCTCTCACATTTTGTGCTTGCAATAAGTTGGTAGTCATTTTTTTGCAATAAAGGCTGATTCTTTAAAGCATTATTTATCCATCGTGAATAATGTTTACATCTTTGTAGGTACATGAACTTTAACTATTGCCCTCAAAGTTACTATCGACTTTATTAGCATAATAGCTAAAGTAGTCAATATAAAAGTAACTTGCAAGGTCAAACTGCAAAAAAGTCCTTGAGCACTATGAAAGCTTGTCCATTTTAAGAAGTACTTCCTATATACGTTGGACCTAATGAATCTTTAATTGTGACAGTATCAGCTGTTATACTATCAGTAAAATTAATTTATAACGGCTTTTCGTATGCTACTACATCTTAATCTCCATCTATCGGAATAGTGCCGGTAGTAATTTATCCATACGAACCATTTGTAAACCGAATGGAATCATACCTAAAACCATTGCTTAAACAATAATAGACAAAATGATTAATTGGATACGAATATTCCCCCTTTCTCCTTTTCACGATTTCAAGATAGCATAATTAATTATATAGTATTTCCAGATTTGGTGCATATTTCCCATACGGCTGCCTTTGTCTAGCAATCGTGGACAGCAATCCTTTTCTTGTAATTCAAGCTGTTATTACGATGTGCTATTCAGAACGCTCCCTTTTTCAAACGGAAGATGAATGCATAAAGAACATAATGAAAAATAAAAGACCAATATTGCATATTAATACAAAAGAACGAAACTTTCAGAAGAGCAAAAAAAAGTTGAAGATTATAAAAAAATAAGGATGGTAAATTACCTAAGTTTAAACTATACCAACCTATTCATATTAATTAATAATCAAAACTGGTATACAGAAAAGAAAAAAGGAATGATGCCACCTCATCCTTTGTTATATCTCGTCAAAAACTGCCTGGTTCTCTCTTCCTTAGGATTTCCGAACACTTCCTCAGGAGTGCCCTGCTCGACAATCATGCCATCATCCATAAAGATGACACGGTCTGACACATCCCTGGCAAAGTCCATCTCATGGGTTACAATAATCATTGTGGTGTCGTTCTCAGCCAAACTCCGGATAACCTTCAGCACTTCCCCGGTAAGCTCAGGATCCAGGGCAGACGTAGGCTCATCAAAGCACAAAATATCCGGTTCCAAGGCCAGGGCGCGGGCAATGGCCACACGCTGCTGCTGTCCGCCGGATATCATATGTGGATAGTAATCCAGCTTATCCGACAGTCCAACCTGAAAAAGAAGCATTTTTCCTTTCTCCTGAATCTCATTCAGAATGGCTTTTTTATTCTGTTTATAATCAGGTCGCTCCCTGGCTAACAGCTCTGCCGCCAATGTAACATTTTTCAAGACCGTGTATTGAGGAAACAGGTTAAAGTTTTGAAAAACCAGGCCGAAATGCAAGCGTTTTTTCCTTACTTCTCTTTCCCGCTGGGTAGAGGGATCCATTGCATCAAAAATCACTTCATTGTTGACGATTATTTTGCCTTTGTCAGGCCGCTCCAAAAAGTTAAGACATCTTAGCAATGTCGTCTTTCCGCTTCCGGAAGAACCTATAATCGCGATTACCTCTCCTTTTTCCAGGGAAAAATCAATATTTTTCAAAACTTTGAGGTTTCCAAAACATTTCTCAATTCCTTTAACTTCTAAAAACGCCAATCGAATTCCTCTCCTCTCATACACGGAAATAACCCAGTTTCTTTTCCAGCCAGTCAAGAAGTATAGTTAACACTCCCACAAAGACAAGGAAATAGATGCCTGTTGCAAAGAGAGGCCAGATAAGTCCTTTATTGGTGTATTCATTAGCCATCATAACAATCTCTTTATTTGAAATAATGCGGGCAAGAGCCGTATCCTTTACTAACGTGATCACCTCATTGCCAATTGGAGGTATGATACGCTTCACTACCTGAAGCAACGTTACATTAAAAAAGATCTGTTTCTTTGTCATTCCCAATACCAGGCCTGCTTCATATTGTCCCACCGGTACGCTCTCTATACCGCCCCGGTAGATCTCGGATAAATAACAGGCATAGTTGATAATAAAGGCAACGGTTGCAGCAATAAAACGTCCTGAATCCCCACTAGGCCAGGAAAAAGACATTTTTATCAGCCCCGGCCCATAAAAAATTACGATAAGCTGCAGCATCAACGGCGTTCCCCGGATTATCCAGACAAATGTCCGTACTAACCACCGAAGGGGATAAAAACGGCTCATGGAGCCAAAAGCTATCAACATCCCTAGCGGCAGCGAGAACAAAAGGGTCAATGCAAATAGTCTGCAATTGAGTAAAAAGCTTTCCGACAACCGACTGATAATCACAGAAATATTATCCATTTCACTCTTACCTCAAATACATAAACGAAATTACCTCAACATACAAGCGATAAGACAGAGGGGTAGCCCTCTGTCCATCATTCAGTTTTATGTGCATCAAGAATACCATATATGAATATTATATATGCAATAAGTCTATTCAGCAAGTTCCAGTCCGTACTTTTCAGCCAATGCAGCCATGATACCGTCTGCCCTAAGTTCGTCGAAAATTTTATTAACTTCCGCGCAAATATCGGAACCCTTGCGGAAGGCAACCCCATAATCCTCTTCGGCCAGGTAATCTACAATAACAATATCTTCAAAATTGGTACCTTCACCTGTCATAGTTTTTGCCAATGTTAAGTCCAATACAGCTGCGTCAGCGGTACCGGATTTCAATTCCAGCAGGCAATCTGTCTGCAAGTTTTTGGGAACATAGTTTGCCTGCTTAAGGTTTTCATCAGCCATAATAGTTTCTTCACCTACAGAACCCTGTTCTGCCACTACAGTCTTCCCTATTAAGGATTCTGTACTGTCGTAGGCGGCACCTTTTTTCATCAAAACCACCTGGGCATTTTTTACATAAGGCTTGGTAATTTCCATGGTTTGCTGGCGCTCTGGAGTTATTGTCAAGCCGTTCCAAATACAGTCAATGGTTTTTGCATTCAATTCGATTTCCTTGGTGTCCCAGTTGATCTCAACAAATTCAGGTTTAACGCCAAGTTTCTCACACGTTATGATTGCCAGCTCGGTGTCAAAACCGGTAAGCTCGCCATTTTCATCTTCGTAATTCATGGGCGCATATTTTGTGTATCCAATAACCAGCTTGCCATTGCCCTTAACATAACTTAAATCACTTTCAGCCTGAGACTCGTTATCTTCAGACTTAGTTTCTTCAGCATTGTTCTTATCCTGGCTTAAATCACTTTCGTCCTGAGACTTGCTAACTTCAGTATCGCTTGAAGTATCAGCTGCCTTATTGCCACACGCGGCTAACGCGAAAATCATGATCAGCGTCAACAGCAACGATATTATTTTCTTCATTTTTAATTTCCTCATCTTTTTATTCCCCCAATTTCAGTTTAAGAATTGCTTTTACATTATAACACGTTAGCGCGATAAAGCAAATACTTTTTTCTAAAATTAATTATCTTCCAAAAATTTCGCCTGCATTATGTTCCATGTATTTTTCCGGTAAAGACTGCTAATGCCCCCTCTTA
>DULF01000166.1 GCA_012840535.1 Clostridiaceae bacterium | reverse complement strand
GAGCTTGATGCGTTCTTCAAAACTCACTTCTTTGTGTACCTGATGCAGCATCCATTTCATTTTCACCTTTTGGAAAATCAGTAACCTCAACCCACTCAATATCAAATATCTTTTCTTACAGTTCCAGCGCTTTCAAGCTGTCTGTTACAACCATATCAATTTCTACTCCAAACATTACAAATACTCCTTCCATTATCACTTCAAAATCATTATAAATGTTCCAATGGTTATAAATATTCCGCCTAAAATTGTTTTGGCAGTAGGCGCTTCACGTAATACTATAAAAGCAAGTATCATTGTAATAACTACGCTAAATTTATCCACCGGGACGACCTTTGAGGCTTCCCCGATTTGCAAAGCTTTATAGTAACAAAGCCAGGACAATCCTGTCGCAATACCCGACAGAATTAAAAATATCCAGCTTTTTTTACTGAGACCGACAATCTGATTCTGCATTCCCGTGATAAAAACTATAACCCATGCCATCACTAACACAACTGCCGTACGTATTGCAGTTGCTAAATTGGAATTAATCCCTTCAATCCCTATCTTGGCAAGAATAGATGTCAGTGCAGCAAATACAGCTGATAACAATGCAAACACAAACCACATATAAAATCCTCCTTTGACTTAGGTTAAAAGGTTATAAAGTTATAAGTATTTATTTCCTTCCATACTTAAATTTAATAATCTGGTATAATACAAATGGTATTAGACCCAAAAGAAACGCATACTTCTTATCTATAAATCTACTTGCAACAAATTTGTTTTCGCCGCTGAAAGTCCATTGAATTGGGACTTTTTCTGGCAAAACTGGCATTAGAAAAATCATTATAATTACTGGTATAACTAAAATCAATATGTCAATTATAATTCTTTTATTGTACTTCATTTGGCTAGATCCTTTCTTTTTTAATTCTCATTTTTCCAATTACCAATTTTCTAAGTAATTTCTCCACTTCACTTTCACGCTTCACTTCCATTAAAAAATACTGCTTTTATATTTGGATTATTGTTGAAAAAAGTTCAAAATCATTTGGCACAGGATTAATTATTCTGGAATCGCTGCTTCCTTCTCTATAATAGCTTTTCAACTGTTTTTAACAATTATTGGATCACAAGATGTTATCATTTTCTTCTCCTAATTATGCTAATCCTTTCTTCTTCACTTAAATTATAACTATTCCTTATCACAGTATCATTAGTTAAAAAATGTTGTTTTCTTCGATACTTATCTGGATTATATCCTTTGCTTTATTCTGCAGTAAAATATAAGCCATTCTGAATTATCTTGTGATACATGTTATATGCCTTTATTTTATCATATATTGAGTCAAACTTATACTAACTTATACCAACAATTTGAAACAAAAAAAATAAATTTGCTTAATATTTCATAATTACTTATGAAGAAATGGTCCCATAATTGTCATTACCTTTTTCCCTTCAATATGTTGTCCATTTTACTGAATATGTGTATAATAGGTTATACGTTGTCAACTTAATTATTTGCTATTATTTGCTGCAGCGTTTTGAGAAAAAATAATTGTTTACAGGGGGCAATTGCTATGTCATCCAATTTAAAGAAAAGCGCAGAAAGGGTACAGAATGTCCTTAATGAATTGGGGTATGAACTCAATGTAGTTGAATTCCCGGATTCCACCCGTACTTCGCAGGAAGCGGCAAATGCCATAGGTTGTAAAATTGGGCAAATAGCAAAATCGTTAATATTCAAGGGTAAAACATCTCAAAAACCTATACTGATCATTGCAAGTGGAGCGAACAGGGTTAATGAAAAAGCGGTAAAAGAATACATAGGCGAGAAACTGGAAAAAGCAGATGCGGAATTCGTTTTGGAACATACAGGCTTTGTAATAGGCGGTGTTCCTCCTGTAGGACATAAAACATCAATAACCACATTTATTGATGAAGACTTGATGCAATATGATGAAATATGGGCAGCTGCCGGAACTCCTTATGCTGTTTTTAAGCTTACTCCAAAAATTCTTGTGGAAATAACAAAAGGAAGCGTTATTAAAGTTAAATAAAAATCGATACCTTAATTTCTTAAAATAAATATTTACATAATTTCAATTAATCAAGAAGCACTTGTGTTTCTAAAACAAGCTCCTTAAGCATATTTATCCCTTTTCTCGTGTCATTTACGCCAGCGGAGAGCAATGTAATAATCTCATCTATCCTGTTCTTGTAATCCCTGGCCTTTATATCAAAGACTTCCGATTCGTCATAACATATTCCACTATCAATGTCAGTCATTCCGCTCACCACAGCATCTTCCAGCCGCTGACAATAAAATACACTGAAAATCCCGTAATAAATATGCCCAGCAACAGTACAATCCTGCAATACACAGTATCACTTATCAGTTTCTTTCCTCTTGAAAACGCCACAGAAATTGCCGAATACCATACAAAATCCGATAAAATATGTCCTGCAAAAAAAGCCAAAACACCAATCAACCCTGAAGCATAGGATTGGCGTATTGACTCCATGCCTGTTGACGCCCACCAGATAATAAAGTACGGATTGGTTACGCTTACAAGCGCCCCTGCTAATACAAGATTTCCCATTCCTGCACTGTTATCAGCTTTTTGATTATTTAAAGTAACTGACTTTTTTATGCCGGATTTTATCATTCCATAACCCATCCAGGCAAGAAAAGCTCCGCCAAAGACACCGATAAAACCCGCAACTGTCGGATTATTAAAGAAATCTTTAAGTCCGAATAGCATGACGGCAATTAACGTAAATTCCAGCATTCCATGGCCTAACACAGTCAAAGGGCCTGCTGTCCACCCCTTTTTAAGGCTGCCGTCAATTGTAACCCCTAACATAGGCCCAGGCATCATTGCTCCTGAAAAGCCTATTAAGAATGAGCCTAAGAAGATTCCCCACAAAACCATTTCAACTAACCTCTCCTATTGCCAAATTATCCTGCTGTTAGCATTGGCTTCTTGTTGATATTTAATATTCATCATATACATAATAACAACAAATTTCAATATCATTTAAACCTGCCTTCAGTTTCAAATGCCAAAAACGAGGAATCTTCCAACTCATATTTAAATGTTTTGTCCATGTTTATTTTTCATGCTCATTTAACATGTTAATATATTCAACCAGGCCGTCCTCCATCTCCTTGCTGATTTTTTCGCCAAGTTCCCTTGAAGCCTTTCCAGGAAACCCCATAACTCCTATCTTTATTTCTTTTCTCTGGAACGTCCTGGGTATTACAAATTCATGATCAACGTTTTTCTCTGAAGTTTCAAACCAGTCCTGGTCGGTCCTCATCATCCTTGCAACTTCAGGTTCATCCATTACAATGGCATCTCTCACAAGCTCCGGTTTCCAATACATCATAAGAGATGTCTCCACCCAACCTGCATGGAAGTCCCGCTCAGCACCTTTGGTCATAGCATCATGCCACGTGGGCGAAAGATCCCAGCATTCTACAAGTGATAAAGTGATATCCTTTAAATGCGGATTTCTTCTCAAAAGCATCTGTAGCGCGCTTTTAAGAGCAATCTTGTTATCAGTACCGCCGTGTCCAAGAAAAATCACGATGTTTTTAAAACCCATTCTGGCAAATTCGGAACATATATCCATTATCAGCAGGGAAAAAACCTGCGGACTTACATTTACAGTCCCCAGAAGCTCTCCGCCTGAATAGCAGTACGGAACAACAGGCGCTATCACGGCATTTATCCTGTCCGCGACTCTTTTTGGCACCTCAGTGGCATTATATATGTCCGTACTCAGTGGGAGATGGTACCCGTGCTGCTCAACGATACCCACAGGTATTATTACCGTTTTTGTATTTTTCAGTGCCTCTTCCATATCCTTGACTGTCATATTTTCCATTATGTATGCCATAATACTCATCTCCTGTTTTATATTCTTGACATAATTTATTATACCATTTATTTCATGGACTTGTAGAAAATAATGCAATAATTATACAATTTCGCATGTGTATTTTTGCTTGCGCAAAAACACACATGCGCTTTATTTCTACAAAGTCGCATAATTATATTCTTCTTCCCTATTTTCTGACCTTCCGTGCTGCATTTTTTACGCCCTCGATTATTGCGTCAAGGTCGTCTTTTGTAAGTCTAGGATGGTGCGGAGTATTCAGCTCTCTCTTATAGAAAAACTTTTCAGCTATTGGGCAAAGGTTCTGACCGTAGCCCAATCTTTTCAATCCTGTGAAATGGTACGTAGGCTGATAATGCAATATTCCCTGTATCCCTTCTTCTCTGTAAAGCACCCTCAGGAAATCATCCCTGCTTGCACCAAGCTCTTCTTCTTCAACACATATCGTATATAGGTGGTAGACATGCTTGCAGTTTGGGTCTTCATATACGGGGGTTATACCTTTGATTCCCTGCAAACCCTCGGTAATGTACCTTCCAAATTCAATCCTCTTTGCATTCAACATATCGAGCTTCTTCAACTGTGCAATTCCTACTGCTGCCTGTGCTTCATTCATCCTGTAGTTGTTGCCCCATTTGCCGTCAAAGTCCACAACATCAAAATGAGAAGGAATCCAATAATCGGTCTGGTCTTTCCAGTTTTCAAGGTTCATGCATCTCAGCTTTTCAATACCTTCAGCATATCTGTCGTTGTTGCAGGTGATCATTCCGCCTTCTCCAAGAGTCGTCATGTTTTTAAGTGAATGGAAGCTGAAACATCCGAAATCTCCTATTGAACCCGCTTTCCTGCCCTTGTACTCCGCTCCCGGAGCATGAGCGCAATCTTCCAATACTACCAGGTGGTACTTTCTTGCGATTTCCATAATTGGGTCCATATCGCACATTTGTCCGCCGTAGTGTACAACATAAATAGCTTTTGTCCTGTTAGTAATTTTTTTCTCTATTTCCTTGGGGTCAATATTGAAAGTCCTGGGGTCTATGTCTGCATATACAGGTCTTGCTCCTTCCTTCAGGATTACCAATGAAGTAGCTATGAATGTGTTGGGAGTAACAATAACCTCGTCTCCAGGCCTTAAGCCAATAACCTGAGAACATACGTGCATTGCCGTTGTGCAGTTAGAAACAGCAAAAGCATATTTTGTCCCTACGTATTCCGCAAATTTAGCCTGGAATTCCTGTACATTCGGCCCCATTGTCAGGGAATCCTGTTTCATTGCTGCCAGTACGGCTTTTTCCTCTTCCTCGTCGTAGATGCTTCCAAAAAAGGAATACGGCACCTTTAAAACCACATCGTCATCAACCTTATAGCTGCTGGTAATACCGCCTTCAGACTCTTTGCCCACGTTCTTGCTCATGCAATACAACCCCCTTATATTTAATTTATTCATTGCTTAAATTAATTATATCTCATTTTTTCCTCTTTTGCAATTATTATTTGGAAAATGTTAAAATTAATTTTCAATCTTTCCCATTTTTTTGCAGATAGCATGTTCCCGCTCGGGATTACGATGCTTTCAAGCTTATAGTTTGAGCTGAAGCAGCTAAACATAAGAAGAAGGATATATTATATGCTATATTTTAAAAATTACTTGCCTGTACTAAACAAAAGCAGGCTTAATGCCATTACAGCCATTCCGCCAATTAACCCGTAAATTGCCAGATGATGTTCTCCGTACTCTTCCGCAGACGGTAGCAGTTCATCAAGGCTTATATAAACCATGATTCCTGCAACACATGCAAAAATGAAACCGAACATGGTATCATTGAAAAACCTGTAGAGAAGAATATAACCTATCAATGCGCCAAGAGGTTCTGACAGTCCCGATAGGAAAGATAATCTGAATGCTTTTTTCCTGCTTTCGGTGGCATAAAAAACAGGCACTGCAACGGCAATACCTTCAGGAATATTATGAATAGCTATTGCAACAGTAATTGGTATGCCGAGGTGAGGGTCGCTTAACGCAGCAGTAAATGTTGCAAGGCCTTCAGGGAAATTGTGTATTGCTATTGCCAATGCAGTAAATATCCCCATTCTCATTAAGTTTGTTTTGTGGTGTTCACTATTTCCGTCCATTTCTTCTACAGTATGAACTTCGTGGGGGTTTGCTGTGGAAGGAATAAATTTATCTATCAGCATAATAACAATAATTCCAAAAAAGAAACCTCCTGCAGTTGCCCAATTACCGGTTGCTTCACCAAGAGCTGAAGTCAATGCGTCTCTGGCCTTTGCCAGGATTTCCACAAAAGAAACGTAAATCATAACACCTGCAGAAAAACCCAAAGTTACGGACAAAAATTTTGTCCCCGTCTTTTTGGTTAACAGTGCGAGGGCACTGCCGATACCAGTGGAAAGCCCTGCAAGAAGTGTTAATGAAAATGCAAACAAAACAGTTGAAATATCCATTTTGAACCCCTTCTCAAACTATTTTATCAAAACCGCTTTTTCCAGCTTTTTTACCATTACTAATATTATATAATTTAAAACCGGTATAATTCAATCATCATGCTTTCTATTCCACAGACTTTAAAGATTCAGCCATGTTAATCCTGTCTATTTTCTTTTTAAGCATCATGTTCACCAGAAATGTAATCGCGAACGTGACAAGGAGCGCAATAAGATAGCTGGTCCCAAATATTCTCTCCTTGAAGGAAACAGCTTCTACTTTAATCTGGTCCATAACAAACTCATGAAGCAGTTTCCCAAAACCCAAACCTAAGAAAGAACCAATTACGGTCAGAATAATGGTCTCCCTGAAAACATAACTTTCCGTCTCTCCGGCATAGAAGCCAAGAACCTTAATCGTCGCAATCTCACGGCTGCGCTCAGTAATATTGATATTATTCAGATTATAGATTACAACAAAACCTAGAGCGCCTGCGCAAGCTATAACAAGCCAGATGATATAGTTAAGGCTCTGCATCATATTATCCACCATGATTCTCAGGTCATTAAGAACAGATACCGTAACTACATTTTCGCCCTTTGACAACAGCGCAGATACCGAGTAGAGGTCCTCCTTCTTTGACACAGCATATGCATTTTTATAACTGGCTTCTTCCCCAAACAATGCTTCATAGGTCTCACCTGTCATAAACAAGTAGTTGCCGATATAGTTTTCAAATATACTGCTGATTTCAATTTCTATCATATCATACTCATTGTTTCGGACCGTAATTGTATCTCCCGGCCTCAATCCAATCTCTTCTGCCAACCTATTGTTAATTGCAGCTTTCCCGAATTCCGGGTAAGGCAAAGTTTCACCATTTAAATACAAACCAATCACCTTTGTGATTGCCGGATCATCCGTTGCAACAACAGAAGCTTTCTTAATCTTGTCATTTTGCACAACTTCAACTTCACCGGTGGAAACAAATACACATTCTGATAACACATCAGAAAACGTCCTGATGAATTTTTCCATTTCGTCCTTGCTCTGCGCTTCTGAAAAGGATATATCAAAATCATATGTCATAATCGTATCAAATTGGTCATTCACAATATTGCGAATGGAGTCGCCAAGCCCCAATGCGGCCACTACTAACGACGTACATCCCGCGATACCCAAAACGGTCATAAAAAAGCGCCGCTTATACCGCAGTATATTACGAATTGACACTTTACGCAGGAAACTGATTCGGTTCCATAGAACCGGTATATATTCCAACAGTACACGTTTTCCGGGCCTTGGAGCTTTGGGCCGGATCAACTGTGCAGGCATTTGGAGCAATTCAGCTTTACAGGAGATAAAGGTCACACCGGCTGAACAGAGCAAAGAAACCATCAGGGAAAGGGCAGCCAGCGGTACATCGAATACATACTCAATTGATGAAAACCCATAAATCATGTTATAAGCTTCCCATATTGCAAAAGGAAAGTACTTGGTTCCCAGCAAATATCCGATTATGCATCCAAGAATGGCTGCACTGCCAGAGTAGAAAATATATTTTCCGGCAATTGCTCCATCACTGTATCCAAGGGCTTTCAGCGTACCAATTTGCGTACGCTGTTCATCAACCATCCTGGTCATTGTAGTTGAGCAGACCAATGCTGCCACCAGGAAGAAAAAAATCGGAAGAATCTTTGAGACTCCCTCCACAATAGAGGAATCGCTTTCAAAGCTGGCATACCCCATATTCTGGTTGCGGTTCAATACATAGACTTTAGCTTCGGGAATGTCCTCTATCTCTTCCTGTGCATCATTAATTTCCTTCAGTGCTTTCGCAAGTTCCTCTTCAGCTTCGGAAAACGATTTTTCTGCTTCTTTTTTTGCATTCTCATATTCCTTAATACCTTTTTCATAATCAGCCTTGCCTTTTTCCAGGGCATCCCATCCCTTTTGGATATCCTGCCTGTTTTTCTCTATTTGAGCCTTGGCGGAATCCAACCTGGATTTTGCTTGTGCAAGCTGAGATTCCACGGCCGCAAATTTACGGTTCGCTTCTTCCCTTCCATTATCAAGTTCCTTCTGCCCCGCATCAATCTGTTCAAGGGTTTTTTTCAGCTCTTCATATCTGCGGATCACACCGGTCGCTTCAATCTCCGCAACCGCTTTTCTTGCTTGATTTAGCTGTCCTTGAACGGTTATATATTCCTCACTGTCCGGATTATTTATTTGGGAAAGTATAGCTTCCAGGGAAAGGATTGCCTCAGTAAGTTCCTTGTACTGGTTTATGATGCCGCTTTCCTCAATCTGTTCCATAGCTGAGATCACGGAAAACCGGTTTTGCTGAAGTTCCTTCTGACGTGATTCAAGCTCAGCCATGGTTGTCGCCTTTTCAGTCTCATATTCATTAAGAGCATTCTCATAATCCCGTAAGGATTTTTTATAATCCCTTTCTCCTTCGGCTAGCTTCTTTTCAGCATCCTTCAATTTTTCCTCCTGCTTCCTGATTTCCTGTTCGGCCTCTTCAAGTTCCTTAAAAGCCTTCTTAAGTTTTTCCTCCGCATCGGCCTTTTCTGCCAGGTATTCCTCATAAGCATCATCATATTCCTTCTCTGCATCAGATACTTTTTTCCGGGCTTCCTCCACAATATCCTGATAACGAAGCGCTCCCCTGTTTTCCAGGTCTTTTTTCAGAGCCTCTTCTTTTTCAGAGACCAAATCTTTATATTCCCCGCTGTATACTTCGTAGCTGCCATCCAACCGGACCAATATTTCCGTATAATAGTCCACCGAAAATCCATCTTCCGGTATATAAATAAATGCATATACCTTACCGCCTGCAAGGCTGGTGGTCCCCCGTTCATAATTCAGGTAGTTGACAGAGTTGGCAAGCCCTACAACAGTATATTCCTTGTATGCAAAGGCGCCCAAGGTATCTTCATCATTAGTGGAAGCAATGCGGATCTTTGACCCAAGCGCCTCTTTTGAAAAAAAACGGGAATCCAGTACACATTCGTTTCCTGCCTCTGCCATTCTTCCATATAGTATATTTAAGCGGTTTATTTTCCCGGTTATGGAGTGGGCTCTTAAAACAACTTCTTTTTCCACACCTATATCTGCAATAAAATCTACAGATATGGCTCCTTCTGCTGTAATTCCCTCCTGCCCGGAAAAATACTGTACATCCTCCTCTGTCAGTCCCAGCGTAGACAGAAGGCGGAAATCATACATTTGCAGGTCAGAAACATATGTATCCAGACTTTTCACCATAGCAGCCCTTGTAATTCTCAATCCTGAAAAAAAGCCAACACCAAGAGCAATAATAGCCACAATAGCAAGATAGCGTTCAAATGTACGTTTTATTTCACGTAAGTTGTTTTTAAGCCATGCGGAGTTCAGCATCTTTACCATTCTATCTCCTCTATCGACAAAGGGTTATCGTTTTTCTTAACCGAAACCACCGTTCCGCTTTTTAAATGTATGACACGATCAGCCATTGCAGTCAGGGCAGAATTGTGGGTTACAATGACCACCAGCATTCCGTTCTGCCGGCTCTGGTCCTGCAGCAGCTTTAAAATTTGTCTCCCAGTCTGGTAATCCAAAGCCCCGGTTGGTTCATCACACAGCAGCAATTTCGGCCTTTTGGCCAGCGCTCTGGCAATGGCTACCCGTTGCTGTTCACCACCGGAAAGCTGTGACGGAAAATGATGAAGCCGGTCGCCCAGGCCAACACTCTCAAGCACTTGTTTTGCAGGAAGAGGATTTTTTATCATTTGTGTAACGATCTCCACATTTTCAAGAGCCGTAAGATTTGGTATGAGATTATAGAATTGAAATACAAAACCGATATCCTCACGGCGGTATGTAGTCAGTTCACTCTTGCTTAACGAGGAAATCTCCTTATCTCCCAGGAACACCCTTCCGGAAGTCAGAGTATCCATGCCCCCCAGGATGTTAAGAAGGGTTGTTTTACCGGCACCGGACTGGCCTACAATGACACAGATTTCACCCTCTTCCATTTCAAAAGAAACATCGCGCAAAGCGGATAATTTCACATATCCTGTTTGATATATCTTGTTTACATTTTCAAATTTTACAAAAGGGCTCATAGCACCACGTCTCCTGTACGAATTACACTGCTGTCGATGTAACCAATAGTGTTGTGAATTGAAGCAATTCCGGTAAACTTATGTCTTTTTGCACGGCACTCGACAGAACGGCTTCCGCAAAAACAGAAATAACAGGCAAAGCCTTTTTTCTGTTAAAACGCAACAACAAGTCACTCAGCAAATCTGCAATTTGTTGGCGCAACACCAAATGATGTTTTCTAAAATTGCTAATAATATTGCTGGGACAGTCTTCCCAAATAGATCCATATTTTTTTACAAAAGATTCAATACCATTATAAATAGCGCTAACACCTGCAGCAATGTCTTTTGCCAAATTACATTCCCTCTGCATATCAGACAGGAATTTAGCCCAGTCTTTCGCCATAATAATGCTAATTAACATTTCTTTACTGGAAAAATAATTAAAAATAGTGCCGGAAGCAATTCCGCAACGCTTTGCCACTTCCCGGATCGTAAACCCTTTATAACCAGCCTGAAACAGCAGATTTTCAGATGTCTTTAAAATTAGTTCTTTTGCATTTTCTATTATCTTGGGCATATAATCACCTTTTATATGAACGTGTTCATATTAAGTATAAAGTATGATTTGATCATCGTCAACAATGTTTAAATTCAGTGAATTTCCATTTTTTAACTTGCAAGTATTTCTAATAAATTATATATTTTAAAAAAGGATATATGTTTGAAAGGAGCGGTTCTATGGCTATAAAATGGACCCCAAATCTGTCAGTCGGAGTTGAAAGCATTGATTCCCAGCACAAAATATGGTTCGAGAAAGCCAATAACCTTTTTCAGGCCGGAAAAAGCGGAAAATCAAAAGAAGTAATCGCCGAAATGCTCGAATTCCTTGATGATTACACAAAAGTGCATTTCAGGGACGAAGAAGCTTATATGGAACAAATTAAATACCCTGGCCTTGAGCAACAAAAAACCGCTCACAAAAGTTTTGTTGAAGAACTTGCCAAGCTAAAACAAGAATATCAGCAATCCGGCGGTAATATAGCTTTAATTGTCAATGCGAACCAATTTATTGTCAAATGGTTGACTCAGCATATCTCAAATATGGACAAGCAGATTGGAACCTACATAAAGTCATTACAAGCTTAAGTTATGCATAAGAATTTATCTTTTTTTCAAAACTCCTCGCAAATTCAACATTTGCGAGGAGCTTGATTCTTGCAGTTGTTTTATATCAAATCATTGCAAATTAAACTCCAGCACTACTTTGAATAAATCACCGTCTACTTTGACGTCCATGTTTCCTCCGCAGACTTGCGTAAAACTATGCGCTATTGCAAGACCGAGTCCCGAGCCTTCGGTCGTACGGGATTTGTCTCCCCTGACAAAACGTTCAATCACTTCATCTTCTTTAAAGTTCATTTCATAGTTGGCTATGTTTTTTATTTCAGCAACCGCCTTGTTGTTTTCTACATTTAGACTGATATAGACCCTTGAACCTGCAAGAGAATACTTCAGCGCATTGCAAATGAGGTTTAAAAATACTCTGTAAAGCTTTTTTCCGTCACTCATTATATACACAGGCTCATCAGGCATATTAATCCTAAATAAAAGCCCCGACTGTGATATCTGCTCATCCAGATCAGCAAGAGTCTGCCTGATCAGTTTTCCAAGATCGAGCTTTTCTATTTCAACCTTCATCACTCCGCTTGTCGCCTTGGACAGGTCAAAAATGTCCTGTATAAGCGTTTTCAGCCGTTCGGATTTTTGCATAAGTATCTTTACATAATCTTTAACATGCTCAGGCAGATTCTCCTCCTTTGACAGCAAATCCGTATAGCTGATAATTGAAGTAAGAGGCGTTTTCAGGTCATGTGAAACATTTGTTATAAGCTCTACCTTCATTCGCTCACTCCTGACTTTCTCCTCTACAGCCCTGCTTATTCCTTCCTGTACTTTATTCAGGTTTTCTGCAGCCAGGTATAAATCGGCATCAGGATTAAGTGTGAGTTTTGTTTCCATATCACCGTTTTTGATAGCTTCTATGTGGTCTACAATCTTGCCTATATCATTTATTGTATTGGAATAACGTCTAAGATAACGATAAATAAGATATATTCCGGCTGCCACAAAAACCAGTACCGGAATTATAAGCCCACCTTCCCCTCCTACAACAGTGCCTATCGAAAACACACAGGTCAAAAATACCAATAAAGCTTCTGTTGCAATAAGTGCATATACCCTTAAAAGCATTGCTTTCTGGAAGGGTTTTTTCCGCTCTATAGTGCGATAAAGCTTAATTAATGAATTTATTGAGTTGTGGGAGAAAAATTTACGTCTGTTGGCAGCCAGGTCTATAAACATTAAATGCAACCACCAACAGCAGAGAGCTGCAGGAACAATTCTGGCAAATAGAAAACCCACCACATCATAATGATAATACTGGTTAAAGAGTAATGCAAATAGAAATATGAATGCAATCAGCGAGATAACTAACTTTATCTCAAACCATATTGCCCCGCTTATCTTTATAAGCTTTTTGTCAAATTCCTTTTTAATTTTCCATTTAGCTACAGAAAGTGCAAGCAGCGCAACCCCAAACAGGAAAACAACCGCAAATATGATTATAATCCATCTGATTGTTTCAAGGTCCTTTCTTAACTGGTAGAGGAAGCTGTTTGCATATGGATTTTCTACAATGTCCTTTCTTACCATAAGAAGGATTTTACAGCCTTTAATATCGGGAGTGTCTGCAGAAAAATTTTCATCAATATATCTTTGCAGCACACTCATTTTATATCCACTGTCATTCCGGTAAATATCCAGCGGTTTCCCATCCTGTTCTGCTAAAAATTTCTCCCCGTTGTAATAAAGATAATAGTCATATCCTTCCGGTAAGGAAGGAATCCCTTTTTCTGAAATTCCAAAATCGGTTTTCGAGTTGGTCAATACTTTCCCTGTTTTTGGATTTACCGCATAATAGATCAGGTTTTCACCTTCATCATTCAAAATATCAAGAGACTTTCCTGAAGCAATAAACATATCAGAGTTATCACTGATATGCTGTGCTAAATAGTCAAATTCGCTTGTTATATGGATTTTGAAATTCTGTGAAGCCTTAAGATCCAATTTCAAAGCTATTCGGATTTCATCAATATCACAATAAATTTCATCTGACGCAGCAATTCCGAGCATTATGGCTGAAACAATAATATTTGCTCCAACGAAAAAGCACAGCCACACAAGAAACGGTTTAGATTTTTTCAATTTTGTATCCAATACCCCACACCACCTTTAAGTATTTAGGCTCTCTAGGGTTTATTTCTATCTTTTCCCGAATGCGTCTGATATGTACCATCACCGTGTTCTCTACTCCGTAAGCCGGCTCTCCCCATACACGTTCATATATTTCCTCTGTAGAAAAAACACGTCCGGCATTCCTTAACAAAAGCTCAACAATTTTTGTCTCTGTAGGCGTAAGCTTAACAGGTTCTCCATCTACCGTCAGGGTATAGGTTTCCGTATCAAAGCACAATCCTCCTGATCGCAGCAAATTACTTTTTCTGGACATATTCATGTCACCAAGAGTCATATACCTTCGAAGCTGTGATTTAACCCTGGCTACAAGTTCCATGGGGTTAAAAGGCTTTGTAATATAGTCATCAGCACCCATGGAAAGCCCCAGTATCTTATCAGTGTCCTCTGATTTTGCCGATAATATTATTATAGGGATATTCTTGTCCTGCCTGATTTTC
>DULF01000229.1 GCA_012840535.1 Clostridiaceae bacterium | reverse complement strand
TGCCGAAGTACCGGATTACTGTAAACGGAGAAAACAGGAAAGTCACTGCGGCCTTAAAGCCGGGAGAGACCTCCACCAGCATTGTCCGTGTGATGAACGAAGGCACTGCCCCAATTGAGAATATCCAGGTAACACCTCCCCAAAAACTGCCTTGGGTTACCATCAGCGTCAGCGGTACGGAACTGGTTCTCCCGATCAAGGGCAGGACCATCAGGGATGAAAATACCTCGGCAAGCATCCTGGTGACCATTACACCGGAGATTTATGTGGCGCCGGGAACCTATAACGACGAAATTGTCATTACTTCCAACGCGGGAGAGGCCAAGGTACCGCTGTTAATATACGTAGGACCGGAAAAGGTAGGCACTATTGTGCTTCAGATGGTGGACCAGGATTATATTCCTATTCCCGGAGCGGCTGTGACCATTTACGGGCCCCACTCGACACCGGGTGAGCAGCCTGCGGCTCCCACTGTCCACAGGAGGACGGCAGACTATAATGGTATAGTTACATTTATGAATATACAGGCGGGAACCTATACTTTAACGGCCAAAGCTTCTTATCACAAGGATACCCAGATGACCCTGGAAGTGCCGGCGCTCATTGACCTGGAGCCGCTGCCGGTGCAAATGGAAAAGATACCTTTCACCTTAAGCTATGATTACCGGACACTGAGTGAAACCATGTCGGCAATCGTCACTGGAGGTAATTATGAAGGCGCCGTGCTCAGGGCAACCCTGCCTCCGGCTTCAGCAATACCCAGCCTGGTAGCAAACTTCCCGGGGTCGGAATTCTGGTATAGCTATCAACTGTCCTGGGCAGGCAACAATTTCGCGGTAAGAAATCCTTCAACGGAAGGCAGTGTCTACGATGTTGAGGCCAGGGTAACCGATGCTGAAACGCTCCCGGAGGGCTCCATCAGGTTGAGGCTGAAAAATCAGACCGGAGGGACCTCCGTACTCAACCTCGGTGAGTTCGGACCCGAAGCTGCCGAGGAGATATACTGGGATGTAGACCTGAACAAGTTCTATGATCCTGCGGACATTCAGCCCATGACAACAGAGTGGGATTACCGGGTCGTTTTCCCTGAAGGAACCACCCCCGGGCGTATTGAGGCATGGGAGAAAATACTCGGTTATGACCATACCGTGCTCAGGTTGGATAACAGCAATGAAGCAACAGGTGTCTACTATTATCATATAGTTCCCAAAAAGACCGTGGCGCAACCTTATATTCCTGACAACAGGATTCCCAAGTTCTATGGAGACAACTACATCTTTGATTTCAACATACAGTTTACCGGGAACCGCTTTACATCGGCCGGTGAATGGGAAAGCATCTCGTATAAAGTGCCGGTGCGCCTGCATTACCAGCCCCGGGATGCCTCATCGATACCTATACCTGAGGATGACAGGCAGGAGACAAAAGTAATGGCGGCGTTTACGAAGCAGTCCAAGACCCCGCCGGCGCAGAAAAAGAGGACTTACCCGTGGTATCCTCCAACAAAGCAACAGCTCAGGGCATGGCAGATGTATGAGCAGGACACGGGAGACAGCAGGTACTTCAGTAAGAACTTCCTTAATGTCATAAGTTCGGTTCCCAGTGAAAAACCTGAGACCGTAGGACCGGCTATAGGCGACTTTTCGTTCTCCCAGGAAGTGGTTACCGAGCAGGAGGTATTTACTGCCGAGTTCAACCTGTTCAATCCTTCCAAGTATAAATTATTGGAAAATGTTGATTTGGAAGTAATAGTGACCGATGGAGTCATCGATGAGAACGGCAGCCTGTCGGAGGGAGCCAGGGTTTATAACAACTGGTTTAACATTAGACCTCTGATAGCAATAAACGGAGTAAAGATGGATGAACCGGGCGATCCCGGGCAAGAAGTGCCGGAAGGGGAATATGACGACTCAACAGGCAATGGGATATATAATTGGACGGTCTTGCCTGAAACCGAACTTTCGGTACTCTGGCAGCTTAATGCAGACCCGGGGCTTGCAGAAACCAGGATGTTCAACGATGAACTGTACAGACAACTTCTGAATCTTGCCGAACACCTGCAATCCGAAGCTGTTTTCACTGTATATATACACTACAGGTTTGAGCATGACGGCCAGCAGCATGAAGGCTACACAAAGGGACGGCGCATAAGGGTGGAGCCCCAGCCCAAACTGTTCGTCAGTTATGCGCTGGAGAAAAAGGAAGGGAACATATACGACCTGGTAATAAAAGCTACCAATGCCGGTGAAGGCACTGCGTACAATGTGACTTTCGGGATACCGTCCATCCCCGGTTTAAGTGAAGGACAGGTAATACAAGTGCTTTCCTCATATTCGGATTTTGCCGGAGAGAGAGAAGGATGGGGGAACCTGAACCTGGGGAATATTCCGCCCGGTGAAACTGCGGCAGGCAGATTTACCATCATGGGAGACGGTCTTGATAATATTACGAAGCTGCCCAACATCCCGGTAGAAGTGAAGAGGAGCATGGACAACCCGAATATTATTACAGTACCTCTTACCATGCAGCCGTATTACTCCGAAAAATTTGACATATTGAGAAGTCAATTTGACGTATTAAGAAGTGAAATTGACGAGTTGGAAGAAAACCACCATAACATAATGGAAAAAACCAGCAGCGAACTTGGCGATATCATAGTTGATGCATTCGATTTTGCACGGCGTCTCATGGTATATGCATCATGGAGTGCCATGCTGGACTACACAAAATCGTTTATCGAATTGATGAACTTTGGTTCCGACATGCTTAAGAAAAGGAGAGAAACTATTTCTGAGCTGGTAGCTGAAGACAAGGATCCTTCTTTCATTGAAGATTTACTTAATTTCGGCAAGGATTATCTTAAAGATACTGCTATAGATAAAATTGTAGATATAGCGGTGAAGATGGTCGATATTGAGAAACTTGCAGAGCTCAAAACCGGGCTTGGAAAATTATTTACGGAGGATGACAGAGCTTTAATTTCCCTTTACATATCCAAAGGGTGGGAATTGAGAGGTCAAATCAAAGGCCTGGAAGAGAAGCTGGAAAAGCTTAAAGAAACGTTACCCTCAGTAATAAGCAGGAGTATTACAGCGGCAAGGTTATTGGAAAAGGAAGAGAACAGTCTTCTTGAGCAACTGAACAACGATTTCTTTATTGACTTTGACTGGGATACCGAGAAGGAAGACTTCCTCGCATACAGGGAAGAAGCAGACTATTACCTGGAAGAAGCCGGAGTTGCATTAAGATCCGCTGAATTGCACACAGGTGAGCAGAAGAAAACCTGGTTTAACATGGGAAAGGATTGGTTCACGCTCAGTAAACAAAACCAGATGCTTGCAGAAGGAGCTTTAAACAGCCTGATGAAGGAAACTTCAAACGAGCGTGCCATAACTCTCCTGGCAAACCTGCGGATGGTTTATCTTGAAAGGGTAATATTTGCCGATAGGCCTTTGCAACTGACCCAGGAAAAGATTGCGATGGAACTGGAACTGGACGAACTGAAAGCCCAGCTTAACGAGATAAAGGAGCTCCTAAAAAAGATGAGTATTCCTCCGGAGGTTCTTGATATTGAAGTTCCTGAATTTGGCACACTGCATGAACTATATAATGAGTTTTCTGAAACTAAATTATTGAAAGCTGTCTACGATGTCCTGCCTGACTGGGCGGAGAAACTTGGAATCCTTGCCAAAGACGCCCGTGAGAATGTGAGCTCTCCTGAAGAAATGGGACAGCTGTTGCAGAATTTTGTGGATTACGTATATGCATTAACAGGCGGATGGGAAATTCCGGAAGAAGAAATGAATGCCTTTATTGCTAGACTGTACGATCATGATTCGACTATGCGGCCTAAGCTGGTGCTTGAGGAGGCAATCAAGTACCTGCCTTTCTATGCGGACATAAGCAGGGATTCTCTTGCAGGTGATAAAGACTTCATACCCGAGTCCACGGAACGGATGGTACTTGAAGTAAGGAGAGAAATTGAAAAAGCTGCGAAATTTAATGTATTTGATATGCAGGAGAAGGTCACGGAGCTGCTTGATGAAGCCAGGGCCATCCTGGATATTTATAACGATCCTGACGAGGCTCCTGCATATTACCCGATGGAGGCACTGATAAACTACCTGAGAAATCTCAATTCAAAACTAGAGTACGGGTATAAGACGGGCATTTACCCCAACCTTTGGCTTTATGACGGGTACGGCGAGAACCTTAAGGCTGTAAACTACGATCTTGGAGAGATGTACGATGCACAGCTCAATTTCCATTTGACCCTTGCGTCCGCCGGCGACCTGTATGAGGAACAATACGAGATAAATAAGTACAAGCAAATAGGCGTCTTTATAAAACTGGCAACAACTGCACTGGCAGGGGTTACAGGTTCTATAGTAGGTACAGTATTCGATGAAACAGTAGACACCGTCTACAGTGATGCCATCGGGCAGATGGAGAGTGCCCTTGCGCAACGGCAGGAGGCATACAATGCCCAGGTCGGACAGCTCCTGGCGAACAATTTCATGGAAATCGGCAAGGCTCTTGGCAGGGAAGTAGGTGTGGCACAAACAGTCCTGAATGTACTTGAGGCTGTTGACAAATGGCGTAAGATCGATCCGCCACTGCCCCTGACAGTGATGAGTTTCAATATCCCTGATGTGGTTATGGAATATGGTGATATTGCTGAAAGTGAAGCGATACTGGTTATCAGGAACGATCACTCCGGGACCCTTGATGTGGCTCCTTACCTGTTCATCTTTAATTCAAGAAGACAGGTCAGCAAAAACAACGGAGATGTAATATCAATACTGCCCGG
>DULF01000165.1 GCA_012840535.1 Clostridiaceae bacterium | reverse complement strand
TTTTTTCAAGCTTTTCCGGCGTAAGAATCAACTGGAACTTTTCAAACTTGTTCAAAGTAACATCCTTTTTCTCTCCGTCAATCTCATAAGAGAATTTACCTGTCATACTTATTTCAGGTATGTGGTTAGTAACAAAAATCAAACGCTCAAGGTTTAAAAGCAATTCGGAAGTAGAATTATCCTTTACATAGTTAAACAAGCCATTTGCTTCAGGTGTACGTAACTTTATAGCAATTATGGAGCAGAGGGAAGTGGCTTCCATTACATCGTCCCTGTCTTTTCCGGTCTCAATATAGGTATAAATGCTGCTTGTCTTACCGTTTTCTTTTATAATCTGCGAGTAAATTTCTTCGGCACCCTCGTAATCTCCAAGTTCTGCAAGAGCAACGGCAAGGTAAAGCTTTTCTTTCAGGCCGAATCCCGAAGATTGAAGGATGTTTTGTATTTCAATGAGGACAGGTTCGTTCAATGCGGCAAGTCCCCAGTAAGAAGCCGCTACATCTTCAGGCATGGATTCATAGTTGTCCAGTATATTGTAGAAATAGTGCTTTAATGCTGCTTTATCCAGATACTCTGCTCCAAGGGAGCATATTTTTGCCGAAAGCTCAGGGCTGCTGCTGTCATAGCTAAGAAGAGCTATGCCGCCGTCAGCAAGCTGGTATTTCTGCAAGTCAAAATTCTCTTCCTGGAATATTTCTTCGTTGTAATATTTTTCAAGCAAATCTCTGGCAACAATCCGGGACAACACCTGGTCAACTCTCTGCCCCCATGACCAGGCAAGGCTGTTAAGTTCCTTGTAAAACGCAGAGGAAGTATTATTGTAAAATGTAAGGGTGGTAAGGGATTTGCCCCCTTCAATTTTCAGTCCGTCTTCAAGTTTATGGTAATTTATTCTTGTGGCTTCAAGAGTGCTGTCTACGACATTAAACTGTCTTTTAACGGCGTCGGAGTAATTTTTGTACCTGGCTTCTACTGTAATTGAATAGCTGCCCTCCACCATTTTGCCCAGGGGAACGTTTGTGAAACTGCCGGCAGTTCCTTCAGCACTAAATCCCTTGCTATATCCGTTTTGGCCTTCAAGTTTAATACTGTATTTTACATTGTCTGTACTTTTCACTTCGCTTCCAAAGGAACGCAGCGTGATTTCCGGTGTGTCACCCTTTATAAAGACTTTACCAAATATTGTGTCCACAAAAAACGGAAGCTTCGCTGAGACATTTATTTTTCCGTTTCCGGCTTTAAGGTCGCTGCTTATACCCTGATAGGTTATGCGCCAGGAAGTAAGGTTGTCAGGCAGTTTGAAACTCAGTTCAGCTTTTCCGTTTTTATCCGTTGCAATTGACTTGAAAAAGGCAGTATCTTTAAATATTTGCCTTACGGTAACTTCGTCTCCTCCTTCACCCTGTTCTGCACCTCCTCTTGAGATCCAATCTGTCAGGGGATCATGGGAAATATAGCTGGATAAGAGGCCTGGAGAAACCATAGGTCCATAGAGTGAGGCAAGGGTATCCACATATTGGTCATACATGGCAAAAAAGGCTTCATCTACAACACTGACGTTGATATCTGCGGAACAGGGGTTGCCCTGTGCGTCTTTTACATCAATATTAAGATTAACCGTATCACCGGGTTTATACTCATTTTTATCAGGCGTAACGCTGATTTTAAGTTCCTTTTCCTTAAAGTCGTATTTTACATCAACCATTCCTGCATCGTGAAAATACCTGCCGTCAAAGCATACAGCCTTTACATGGATATTTGGTATATGCTCTTCTTTGTAATTAAAAGAATATTGCGGGCTGTCGGAAATATCATACCCTAGTATGCCGCTCTTAAGGGGAATGTAGAGAAATTTACACATGGAGTTTTGTTGTATATCGTTGCCTTGATGCATAATGGTCAGTGTAACATTTTCATTTAGTTTATAAGAGGTTTTATTGCTTTTATCAGTTAAATAATAACCTCTTTGCCAGTAATAATACGGACTATAATAATATGATGAGCCGTATACATACCCGGTTTCAACGATTTCACTGTTTCTTGAATCATATCCTCTTACTTCAACTAAATAATATTTATTTTTTTCTACCGGGAAATCAAATTCATATTCACCATTTGTTGTATTAAAGGAGAACTCCCGTATATTGTTTTTTACTTCAAAGTAATCATACTTCTTATATGTTTTTTTGTTAATAAAATCGTAATAATCACCGATTTCCCTTTTATCCCAATACACTTCATATATTATGGCTGAAAGCCTTGTATCTACCGGATTTCCTCTATAATCATCCTCCATAAAGTAATAGTCATCGTCGTTTCTTATTCTGCTTAAGTCAATGGTACTCGTCTTTATATTAACGACTGCCTTTCCGTCTTCCTGAGCTTTACCGTCAATCTCAACCATCATGTCCTTTGGGAATATGTTTATGCCGCAGCTTGAACGGATTTCTTCCTCCTCAGCTCTGGCATTATTTATATATAAGCCCATCCACAGAGGACGCCATGTGTTAGCTGTAGTTGCTGTATTTGGCTTAATACTGGCAAAACCGCTTTCATCACATGTAATATTTCCGTCATAGGACGATCTGTCCAGATGATAGTAATACCTTAGCTCAAGGCCCGGAACGGGAGAACCTTCAAAGAAGCTTGCCTGAATACCTACGTTGATATCTTCCCATGCAAAGGCTGCCCTTTTATCAGGCTGAAGATCAACTTTGTACGCAGGTTTTGTATATTCTCTTATTCTGAAATATTTATTAATAAGAGTCTTATCATCATATCTGACCAAAATATTGTAAGAGCCGGGATTGTAGTTGGAGAGGGCAAACTGTCCGTCAAAAGTTCCGTTGCTTGAAATGCTTACTTCCTTTGAGTCAATTAAGGACATCCCGTCACCTTCCATATAGGAATAATCGTAGCGGTGAAGTTCTATAACGGCTTTTGAAGGCGGGTTTTTCCTGTCTCTTGGTTTAATTATGCCCCAGAAGTTTACTGTATCGTCAGGCAGATAAAAATCCCTGTCGAGATAAAGATAACGCCAATATTCATCATTAACACCGCTGTTGTAGAAATTATATGCCCAATAGTATTCATCATATGGATAAATACCACCGCCAACGGGAGCATATAGTGCGGGCCTGTTATTTGCAAGAACTTTGAAGTTATAAAAACGCCTTTCGTCAGGTCTAAGGATTTCTCCATCTATTATGGCAATACCCTCTTTATCCGTATTTGCATAAATATTCAGGCCTTCAAGCTCAACCCTCGCATTTTCAATGGGGTTGCCTATAACAGCGTCATTTGCCCATATTAGGGTTTGATTTTTTGCCACGGTTATGTGTACGGACATGTTGTTGACCTGTATATGGGTGAAGCGGATTAAATCTTCACAGGTTGACTTTATCAGATAATACCCTTCAGATAGACCTTCAGGAAAACAAATAAGATTTCTGGTCCAATATCCGTCTTCATATTGCACAATCTTGGTTTCAAATGAACCGACTTTTTCCAATCCAGAAGTATCGAAATACGATTTTGATTCATCAAACCTTGCCCAACCCGGAATAGAATCGATCTTCTCCATGTTATTCCAAAAACTGTTAAAGTCCGAATATGCGAAAATTTCTATGTTGAATGTTTTATCTTTAAAATAATCATTCATATTTACTTCAAGGAAAGGAATTGCCTCAACGGTAAAGTTATACAACTGGTCAGAAAATGAAAAGTATCTTGACCTGTCACTGTCTTTGGATAATTCCGTCTGGAATTTGAAAACATAGTCGCTTTCAAGCTTTTGTTCACTTCCCTTTAATCCAAGGCCTGCTTTAATCTTTACGGTATAAACTGTTCCCTCCTTGAGTTCTTGCGGAACGAAAACAACTGTTTTTTTGTGGTATTCAAACCTCCCGTTGACATTAGGAGTGATTTCAAAGTAGTCGTCAATGTTTTCAATATTGTCGTGGCTGAATGTTATTTCGATGCCTGAATTAACAGGAACATACACTGCTTCATTCCGCGGAAGAGTCCTTACGACGCTAAATGTTTTTTTCGTCTGGAATGCCCAGGAGCGGTTCTGGTTGGTGTCCTCATTTATGGCAAACCTGTATATGCTGTTTGGCCTTAGTTTTTCATCAAAGCTTAGAAGAAATTCATTTTTTGAAATGGTTTTGATTTTATAGCTTTGTTTCGGGGTAATGCTCAATGATTCTTCAATTTCTTTTTCGCTGTATTCCTCATCACATAGTAATTTAAATTCCGAATCTAACGAAACTCCTGCAGAATCCGAGACAAGCGGGATAATTTTAATTTTCTCAGGATTGACTGGAAATACGTTACCTGTATTTTGCTGAAGTTCGTTTATTGCAGTTTTGTCAGGCATTATGCCAAAAATACCTGCCGTATATAGAATAACGAACAATGCGGCTATGAGTATGAACCCTGTTATTGGCCATACTATGTGAGGCTTTTTTTTAAATATCTCGAACGGGTTGGTTTTCATTTAAATCTACCCTTTCCTATAAATTAATGGCATAACTATTTTGACGCGGAACGCTGTATTTTAGTTCCAATAGAGGGACAGTCCTGCACTTTTTTCAGAAATATTGAACTTTATATCCTGTATAGTTTATGTAATGAGCGTAGCAGCTTTGATTCCATAATAAAAAATGTAAAAAAAGCAGGACTGTCCCCCTCTTTAACTTTAAACCTATTTATAATATAATACTTCATGCAAATGATGTGGAGGAGGCAAATTTATGAAAGCAGTCATAACCGTTATAGGCAAAGACAGAGTCGGAATCATTGCAGCGGTGAGCACAATACTTGCTGATTGCAATGTGAATATACTGGATATTTCACAGACGATAATGCGCGAGTTTTTTACCATGATAATGCTGGTGGACATATCAAAAGCGACCATCAGTTTTACCGAGCTTGCTGAAAAACTTGAGAAAAAGGGAAAAGAGCTCGCCCTTTCAATAAGAATACAGCATGAAGATATATTTAATTCCATGCACAGAATATGAGGTGTAA
Source organism: Clostridiaceae bacterium (assembly GCA_012840535.1). GTDB lineage: Bacteria > Bacillota > Clostridia > Acetivibrionales > DUMB01 > DULF01. Next base: position 10,730 of record DULF01000165.1, on the reverse strand, counting down.
GCCGTGATAAATCCATTTGAGATACTTGAAACCATAAAGATGATTCAGGAGGAAAACCTGGATATTCGTACAATAACCATGGGTATTTCGTTAAGGGATTGCTGCGATTCTGACGAACGTGTTGCATGCGCTAAAATATACGACAAGATTACCCGCCTTGCTGCAAATCTTGTTAAAGTGGGGGAGGATATAGAGAGGGAATACGGCATACCAATAGTCAATAAAAGGATAGCGGTTACTCCTGTCTCTATCATTGCCGAAAGCCGTGATACCGCGGATTATGTAAAATTTGCCGAAACAATGGACAGGGCTGCTGAGGCAGTAGGTGTCAATTTTATAGGAGGATACTCGGCTCTTGTGCACAAGGGATACACAAACGGCGACCGAAGGCTTATCGCTTCCATTCCTGAAGCTTTGAGCACAACTAAAAGAGTGTGTTCCTCCGTAAATGTTGCCACTACTAAATCGGGTATCAATATGGATGCAGTGAGGGAAATGGGTTTTGTAATAAAAAAGGCTGCCGAGCTGACTGCAAGTGAAGGCGCGTTAGCATGCGCAAAACTTGTGGTTTTTGCAAATGCCCCTGAAGACAACCCTTTCATGGCGGGAGCGTTCCACGGAATTGGCGAGCCTGAGTGTGTTATCAATGTTGGAGTCAGCGGTCCGGGGGTTGTGAAATGCGCCCTTGAAAAAGTGAGAGGGGCAGACCTGGGGGTGGTTGCTGAGACAATCAAGAAAACCGCTTTCAAAATTACCAGGGTAGGGCAACTGGTGGCACAGGAAGCTTCAAAGAGGCTTGGCGTCCAATTTGGAATAGTGGACCTGTCGCTTGCGCCGACACCTGCAATGGGGGACAGTGTTGCCCATATACTTGAAGAAATGGGACTTGAAAAATGCGGTACACATGGTACAATAGCCGCTCTTGCGCTGCTTAATGACGCGGTAAAGAAAGGCGGAGCCATGGCTTCATCATATGTTGGCGGGCTTAGCGGAGCATTTATTCCTGTCAGTGAAGACGCCGGAATGATTGAGGCGGTTCAAAGCGGCGCTCTCTCGGTGGAAAAGCTTGAAGCAATGACCTGTGTGTGCTCGGTGGGACTTGACATGATAGTGGTACCCGGAGATGCGAGCGCTGAAACCATTTCAGCAATAATAGCCGATGAAATGGCAATAGGGGTTGTCAACAGCAAAACAACTGCCGTAAGGATAATACCTGCTCTCGGCAAAAAGGAAGGGGAAATTGTTGAGTTTGGGGGACTTCTTGGCAGAGGACCCGTAATGCGGCTGAACAGATTCAGCAGCAAGACTTTTATTGAAAGAGGGGGCAGGATTCCTGCGCCCATACACAGCCTGAAAAATTGAAATTTGGCGGTTTTTTATGGTTTAATGGAAGTGTTATAAAGGGTGTGGATATGACGCATTTTAAGCTTGATTTGCCTGCAGAGGTATTGCAGATAATCCAGGTTTTAAATAAAAACGGCCATAGCGCGTATGTTGTCGGCGGCTGTGTCAGAGACTGTATCCTTGGGAGAGCGCCCGGAGACTGGGACATAACAACCAGTGCAAAGCCCGGGACAGTTAAAACCCTTTTTTCAAAAACTGTTGATACGGGAATAAAGCACGGTACTGTAAGCGTAATTCTGGAAGGAAAAAGGTTCGAAGTCACCACATATAGGATTGACGGTGAATATGCGGACAACAGAAGGCCTGAACGTGTTGAGTTTACATCTTCTGTTGTTTTGGACTTAAGCCGCAGGGATTTTACTGTAAATGCCATTTCATACCATCCCTCAGAGGGGCTTGTTGACCCCTTTAACGGCCTGATGGATATTAAAAACAGGATAATAAAAACTGTGGGTAATGCGGGCGACAGGTTTAAAGAGGACGCTCTAAGAATGCTGAGAGCTATACGTTTTTCGGCTCAATTGAATTTTACAATAGAAAGCGCCACCTATGAAGCAATAAAAAGTAACAACCATTTGATCAGAAATATCAGCTTTGAAAGAATAAGGGATGAATTGACCAAAATACTGATTTCCGGTCAACCTGGCAAATTTGCGCTTCTAAAAGATACACACCTGCTTGAGCATATAATGCCTGAATTTTGCGCATGTTTTGCAACACCGCAGAATAATCCGTACCATATATATAATGTGGCAGAACATACACTCAAGTCTGTAGCCAACATCAAAAATGAGGAAGTATTAAGGTGGACCATGCTGCTGCATGACATAGGAAAAACTACGACAAGAACAACGGATGAGATGGGCATTGACCATTTTTATGGACACGAAGAGGAAAGCGTGAGAATGTCGGGCAAAATTTTACGCAGGCTGAAGTTTGATAGGAAATCAATAGAGATAATTTTAAGACTTATCAGACATCATGACAGGATAATAGAGCCGAACGAAAAAGCTGTCAGAAGGGCTGCCTCTGCTGTCGGCGCTGATATTTTTGAGGATTTGCTGAAGGTCAAAAAGGCCGACAATGAGGCACAAAACCCTGAACTCTGCAGGGACACGCTTAATAACCTTGAAAGAATAAAGAACATTTTCCAAAGCATAAAAGAAAAGAAGGAATGTCTTAGCATAAAAGACCTTGAAATCAACGGGCATGACCTTATAGCCCTTGGATACAGGCAAGGAAAAGAAATAGGAACAGTGTTGAACAGGCTCCTGCAAACTGTACTGGACAACCCTGATATGAACATCAGGGACAAATTGATTCAAAAGGCCGGGGAATGGCTGGAGAAAGGATTTGATGGAGAATAAATTCTTGATTGCATATAAACCCATTCAGGCCGGGTTGATATGAACAACTACATCTCCCACATTTTTCAGGTTTTTTAGCTTTGCTTTTATTTCTGCTGCAATGCTGTGGCTTTCGTTGACTGTCATATCGCCGAGAACTGAAACTTTCACAATTATTATATATTTAATCCCAATAGGCTTTGCAGTTATTTTGTCTATATGGTCAATTCCGTTTATTGAGTGAATTTCATTAATAATATCTTTTTCCAGGAATTTGTCCATATTGGTATCCATAAGCACCCGGTAGGAAGAATAAAATATCCTGATTCCTGTGAAGACTATCCATATGGAAATTCCTATTCCTACCACTCCGTCAAGCCAGTAAATGCCGTTGGCGCCAATGACAATTCCCAGAAGTGTTGATGCGGTTACAAAAACATCGTTTCTATGATCTTCCGAGTTGGCCAGAACCAGTAGATTATCTTCCCTGCGGCCTACTTTTCTGGTATATAAATACAGTCCCAGCTTTATGAGTATTGTAAACACTGCAATGGCGACAAGCCACCAGGAAAAGAGAAATATTTTGCGGGATACAATTGCGCGGACGGAACTTTTTAATACTTCGCCGGCTACAAATAAAAGCGAAAAGCTTATAATCATGGAAAAAATATACTCTGCCTTGCCATGCCCGTAAGGATGGTTTTTGTCTTCAGGCTGGCTGGCTATCTTGTTTCCTATGTATGTCATTGCAGAGGCAAAAACGTCGCCTGCACTGTTGAATCCATCGGCAATCATAGCCTGGCTTCTGCTTAAAAAGCCAACAGCGAGTTTAAGACCCAAAAGCAGAATGTTTGCTGCCACACCCATAATTGCAACTATTTTTGTTGCCTGAAAACGATTCATCTTACACCGTCCAAAAATAAATTAATATAAAAATAATATTGATTAATATAATAAAGTATATTCCCCTATCTGTCAATGTATAAACAATGTGAACGGAATATTTGCAAACCGCTGCAAGATTAATTACAATTGCAGAAAACAGGGTATATTAATACAAATAATATACAAGTAAACAAATTGACATTCGCATTATTATTGCTAAAATAAACTCTAAAAAATGAATGGAGGATGAGAATACATTGTTGCTTTCAGGTAAGAACATACTGATTATGGGGATAAGAAACAAATGGAGTATTGCCTGGGGAATTGCAAGGGCAGCCCATAGAGAGGGAGCAAATATAATATTTACATACCAGGGGGAAAGAGAAAAGGATGGAGCTGTGCAGCTTGCTTCTTCACTTGAGGGTAGTTCCATATACCGGTGCGATATTTCTTTGGATGAAGAGATAGACAGTCTTTTTGAAAATATAAAAGAAAAGTATGGAGTAATTCATGGGGTTGTACACGGTATAGCACATGCAAAGAGGGAAGATCTCCTTAACAGCTTTGTAGAGACTTCCAGGGAAGGATTTAAGCATGCTCTTGATGTAAGCGTTTATTCGCTTATAGCGGTTTGCAGAAGGGCAAAGGAGCTTATGACAGAAGGCGGGAGCATTGTTACTCTTACCTATATGGGCTCTGAGAAAGTGTTTCCCGGTTATAATGTAATGGGTGTAGCCAAAGCAGCTCTTGAGGCAAGTGTAAGGTATCTTTCATCAGATCTGGGACATGAAGGAATCAGGGTGAATGCCATCTCGGCCGGCCCGATTAAGACAATATCGTCAAAAGCGATAAAGGATTTTGGGAATATTCTTGAAGTTGTTGAACAAAAAGCGCCTCTTAGAAAAGGCGTGACACTGGAGGATTTAGGTAATTCTGCAGTATACCTTTTAAGCGACCTCTCAAGCGGGGTTACAGGCGAAGTAATTCACGTCGACTGCGGGTATAATATTATGGGAGTTTAAGTGGCAAGGGGACACATCTTTTCCTTCGGCGAATTGAGTATCAAGTAGTGTCCCGCAAAGAGCGTGAGATAAAGCAGGATACAGCCAGCATGTGGAGGAACAGTTACAGGCTGTGAAGGAAGGCGAAGCTGGAATACGGTATCAGGAACCACGCTGCGCCACGGATGGCGCAGCCGCTGGTGCTGAGGCACGGAAGCCGAATCACCAGCGCCCGTATTGCAGCGAGACTTACTTGCTACAGCCTGTCTGTGACGGAACTTGGCTGCTGGAGACTGCTTATCTCATACCAAAGTAAAAGGACACTCCATTCCCACCGATGGTCTATACGTCAAGGAGTGTCCCCTTTTGTATTACAGCCTGTCTGTGACGGAACCTGGCTGTTAGAGACTCTTTATATCAAGCCGAATTTACTCATTACCTTCTCGAATTTCCCAAGCGCAAAATCAAGCTGTTCCTTTGTATGCGTTGCCGTATAACTTGTTCTCAGCAGACAGTGGCCGGGTTTTACCGCCGGGGATATTACAGGATTAACATATACGCCTTCATCGAGGAGTGCTTTAGTTATAACAAAAGTCCTTTCATTTTCCCAGGTCATAACAGGGATTATCGGGGTAGTGGACTCAATTATTGTAATACCAAGTTTTTTGAATCCTTCACGCATATAATTGGCATTGCCGTGAAGCCTTTTTATGCGTTCGGGCTCTGCCTCCAGGATTCTAAGGGCTTCAAGCGCCGCAGCAGCGTTTGCGGGCGGTATTGAAGCACTGAAAATAAACGGCCTTGAAACATGCTTTACATAATGGACAACATCTTCGCTGGCAGCCATACAACCGCCGAGACTTGCAAGGGACTTGCTGAACGTACACATAATTATATCTACTTCATCCTCAAGACCAAAATGTTCTCCTGTACCCCTTCCATGTTCTCCAAGTACTCCCAGGCCATGGGCGTCATCAACCAATAACCGCGCCCCGTATTTTTTCTTTAACCTAACAATTTCAGGGAGATTGCATATATCACCTTCCATGCTGAAAACACCGTCTACCACTATTAATTTTCCGCAGTTTTCAGGAATATTGCTTAGCACTCTTTCAAGGTCTTCCATATTGTTGTGTTCATATTTGATTACCTTGGCAAAACTAAGCCTGCAACCGTCAATTATGCTGGCGTGATTTGCGTTGTCGCATATTATATAGTCATTTCTGCCTGCAATTGCGGAAATTATGCCGAGATTTGTCTGAAATCCGGTGCTGAAGGTTATTACAGCATCCTTATGTAAAAATGAAGCCAATTTTTTCTCAAGTTCCAAGTGCAAATCAAGGGTGCCGTTTAAAAACCTTGAACCTGAGCATCCTGAACCATATTTGTCAAGCGCTTTGTGTGCTGCTTCAATTACCCTGGGATCAGATGTAAGCCCAAGGTAGTTGTTTGAGCCTATCATTATGGTCCTTTTTCCGTTGATAATAACTTCTGTGTCCTGGCCTGTTTCAAGAGCATGGAAATACGGATAAATACCTGCTTTCATTACTTCCTTAGCATCCGTATAGTCGTAACATTTTTGAAAGATATCCATTAGTTTACCTTCTCCCCTTTAAAAGTTATTTTGATCCCAAAAAACTAGATATAGTAATTTTATCACATATATTCAAATAAGGACATATGTTTTAAGCACATTTTTATTGTCACACTGACAAATATGTAATATAGTTGTATTATAGCGCATTAAGGAAATGTATTATGTATGCGTATTTGGAAACAATACGCAGCTTATTGTAAAAAATGCATGGCTGGAATATGTTTGTTTTTGCGGAGGGGTTAGCATGGGAAATGTTAATGAGGATGTTGTTTTAGTTACTGGAGCTTCATCAGGTATAGGAAAAGCAATAGCTGAAAGGCTTGCAAGGCTGGGATACAGAGTATACGGTACCAGCAGGAAGCAGAAGCCATTGGATGACAAAAGCCTTGAAAAACAATATGGCCCTGGTTTTTTTAAACTTATACAGTTGGATGTATGCAATGAAGAATCTGTAAAAAACGCGGTTGAATATGTGCTTGAGAAGGAAGGGACTATTGACGTTCTTGTAAATAACGCAGGATTTGGCATTGCAGGTTCGGTTGAAGATACATCAACTGAAGAAGCCCAAAAACAGTTTGACACAAATTTTTTCGGAGTGCACAGGATGTTAAGGCATGTGCTCCCGGTAATGAGGAAAAACCGGAAAGGAACAATAATTAACATAAGTTCAGTTGCAGGTATATTTTCAATACCTTTCCAGTCTGTGTACAGCGCAAGTAAATATGCGCTTGAAGCTCTGTCTGAAGCGCTTAGGGTGGAAGTAAAGCCTTTCGGTATAAAGGTTGTGTTGGTGGAGCCGGGAGATACAAGGACGGAATTTACCAGCAGAAGACAAATTGTTACTGCTGCCGGTGAGAACAGCGTTTATAAGGAGAGTTTTGAAAGGTCTTTAAATACCATGGTCAGGGATGAAATAAACGGTCCTGAGCCTGATGTGGTTGCAAAGGTTGTTATAAAGATATTAAGAAGGAAGAATCCTCCTGTAAGAGTTGTTGTGGGGGCTTCATACAAAGCCATGGTTATATTGAAAAGATTTATACCCGCAAGATTTGTAGAATATATTATTGGAAAACTTTACTCATGAAAGCCGGGCATGCCAATTTAATGTCGAATAAATAAGTAAAAGGCAGAAACTCAATAAGAGGCGTTCCGCCTTTTGTTTTTTTATTTTTGAAAATATTCTTAAATATGCAAGTAATGAAATTAGTATCGAAAAAAGTATGCAATACAAAAAAAATATTTTATGTCATCAAAAAACGACAAATTATAACAAGGAGAATGTTTTATATTAATAGTTAATAATTTTATGCAAATTGTTTCCAAAAGATACCAATAGGAGAGAGTTACTTGGATGGATATAAGGAATATAAAAGTTATTACAAAAAAGATCAGGTTTAAAGTATTTTTCTCACATTTAACAGTGTTGGTTTCACTGTCAGGATTGTATTTTTTTATGAATGAAGAATATACAATATGTGAGTACAAGGAAATAATGATTGCTTTAACATTATTTATTGTAGTTATACTATGGATATATTTTGAGCGTAAAATAGTATATCCGATAATAGCCTTTGAAAAACAGATTACATTCATGGGAAAAAACAATATCATAGGCAAGATTTACATAGATGAGCCGTTTGAAATTGTAAACCTTGCAAAAGTTTTCAATGAGATGTCAAGCAAACTTGAAAAGAAAGCCAGGGAGATTGCGTATTTGGAAGATAAGCTCGAACACGATAAAATCCGAACTGAGTTTTTTATCAACTTGTCACATGAGATACGCACACCTTTGAATGTCATATTTTCCACCATACAGCTGTTTGAGCTTTACGTCAAAAAGGGCACGTTCAAGGACAAGGACGGAAAGATTGCGGGAAGCCTTAATGCTGTCAAACAAAACTGCTACAGGTTGATAAAGCTTACAAACAATATGATTGATATGGCCAAACTGGAAACCAATTATTACAAAATCAATTTAAAAAATGTAAACATTATAAATATAGTACGCGATATAACCAAATCTGCTGCGGAATACATTGCTAAAAAGGGAAAAGTCATAATCTTCAAAACCGATTTGGATGAAAAGATAATCGCATGCGATACGGAAAGCATTGAAAAGATAATTTTAAATCTTCTTTCAAATGCAGCCAAGTTTACTAACGCCGGCGGGGAAATCCATGTCAGCGTTATCGATATGGGAGATTTTGTAAGTATTTCAGTAAAAGATAATGGTGTTGGAATTCCTGAAAACAAACTCGACAAAATTTTTGAGAGGTTTATACAGGTCGACAGGTCGTTAACCAGGCAGCACGAAGGAAGTGGAATAGGGTTGTTCATTGTAAATTCGCTTGTCAAAATGCATGGCGGCAAGATTTGCGTGAAGAGCAAGCCCGGCGAGGGCAGTGAATTTTTGGTGAAACTGCCTGTAACGTTGGTTCAGGAGGAGGAAAAAGAAAACGAAACGGTTAACTGTAATAGTTGCAAAGGATACATGTATAAGGTGGCTATTGAATTTTCAGATATATATTGAGCAGTAATTGCTTTTTTGTAATAATTTTGAAATAAAGAATTAACATTTGCTTTTGTCAATTTTTGTTGATTGCTGTATTCCCTTGTGATATTATGTATATATATACCAAAGGGGAGTTACTATGAGCAATTCAAATTCTATTAAAGTAAATGCTTCGGCGGTTTCCTACATAGGCAAGGTTAGCACGGTAAATGAAGATAATTTCTATATGAACGGCAGGTTTATGTTTGATCATGAAACTGACAATATTCAGGTTTCAGTTGAAAGCAGCGGACCCTATTTTATTTTCGCAGTTACTGACGGTATGGATAGGAGCCTGCCTGATAAGAGCTCTTCGATATCTGCAGTGGGGGAGTTAAAAAAACTACAGGATAGCGGAAAACTAAATGGCAATGACGTGAACTCACTTGCAACTGAGTTAGGAGAAGCTATTGATGAAGTAAGCAACCTGGTGTATAGCGCTTCGATCAGCCGCATGGGTGAAAGGGCAAAGAAGTCTGCATTTTCCTGTCTTGTACTTTCAGGTGGCAAAGCTGTTGTTTTAAGCATGGGTACGAGCAGAGCTTACCTTTGCAGAGGAGGAAAACTGAAACTTGTCACAGATGATAATAAAAAAACTGAGCGCCTTTTAAAAATGGGCATAATTACCAGCGAACAGGCTGAAGAATTGATCAGGAGCCTTAGAACAGACGATGAAGCCGGCAGGGGTGTTGTAAAAAAATCTGAAGTTATTCATTTATTGCCGGGAGACATGTTTCTGCTTTGCAGCGACGGATTATCAGACGCTGTAAACGATGACAGGCTTAGCGAAGTGTTGTCTGCTTATGATGATGCCGGGGCAATTTCAAGCGCCCTTGCAAAGGAAGCGTTGGAAAACGGCGGAGATGACAATATTACTGCTTTGGTTGTAAGAATAGACGAGCCGGGCGAGGAAGAACAGGAAGAACCTGTGGCAGAACCAAGACCTAGACCCAGGCAGGTACGGGTCAGTGAGCCAAGGCCCTTGGTAATACCACCCAGAACTGCAATCAGAAGAAAAAGAATAATTAACAGGATTGTATCAACTCTTGTTGCATTTTTGATTATATTCGGCATGGCTTACGGGGGAGTAAAGCTGCTGTTAAAAGCAAGCCGCGCGGAGCAGGCTTCCAAAGGTAACCTGGATTCTAACGGTGCACAAACGACTTTGCCGAACGATTCACAGACCAATACAGGCGAAGACGGTTTGGAACAGAATACTGGCGACCAGCAGCCGGATGATGAAAACAACACAGAAGAAGGAGGGCAAAACTCCGGCCAGAAAACAAAAGAGCCCGTCTATTACAAAGTAAAGGCAGGGGATACCCTTGAAAAAATAAGTTTGAAATTTTATGGGGTACGAAATAAGTATGATTTGATAATGGAGGCTAACGGGATTGAGAATCCTAACCAGATAAGGATAGATCAGGTGCTGGTTATACCAGAGTTACCTGAAGAATAAATATAAAACAGGATAATAAGGATAGAGGGCTGAGTCCCTCTTTTTTTATGAGTTTAAAATAGCAGCATAATTTTTGGCAAACTATCAAATAATATTCATGCATAGGGACGTACCGGAGATGAGTGCCATTGTTGACGGCAATGATATATATACTGATAATAGTAAATGTTCTTGCATTTGCTTTTGTCGGAATTGATAAGTATAGGGCTAAAAGAAGGGCATGGCGCATTCCCGAAAGGGCTTTTTTCTGGTTTGCTCTAATTGGAGGATGCCCAGGGTTATATACCGGTATTTTGTTTTTCAGACACAAAACGAGGCAATGGTATTTTATGTATGGTATTCCCCTCATATTTATTCTGCAGGCAATTCTTGTTTATTTGATATCTAATATATAAGGAAAGGGGACATTCCTCTTCGAGGGATGTCCCCTTTTGAAAGACCTGGCTTGACATTCCTCTTCGAGGGATGTCCCCTTTTGAAAGACCTG
>DULF01000164.1 GCA_012840535.1 Clostridiaceae bacterium | reverse complement strand
TCCAGCGTGACAGGCTGGCATTCTAACCAACTGAACTACCGGGCCGTATTCGGATTCCGGAAACCAGACGCCGGATGCCAGAATTAATTAACAACCTCTTAGCTTCCGGCCGCAGAATGCCGTATTTTCATAATGCCCCATGGCACTGCCTGCTTCCGGTCTCTGGTTCCTTAAGTTTCCGGCTTCTGGCCTCTGGTCTCCGGTCTCTGTTTGGTGGGCACTATAGGGCTTGAACCTATGACCCCCTGCTTGTAAGGCAGGTGCTCTCCCAGCTGAGCTAAGCGCCCGTAAGAAACATATTGCCGCCAACGGATCAGCGACAATAGTTAGTATACAAAAAAATTACGTCAAAGTCAATAGCAAAAACTTAGATAGTTTTTGGTTTTTTATCTCAAAACTCAGGAACTCCTCCTTATTCTCCGGTATGCTCCTCCTGTTTGCTTGTTGCTACATTCTCCAGAATCCTTCTTAAGTCTTCTTCCGTGAAGTAGTATTTATTATTGCAGAAATGACAGACTAATTCAGCTCCGTGTTGTTCCTCTATTATCTCAACAATATCTTTCGTGCCTAAGCTCAAGATGTTCCTTTCCATTCTCTCTCTTGAACAATTGCATTTATATGCGCATGGAACCTTGTCATGAATATCCAATCCTTTTTCACCCAGAATAAGCTCAAGGATATCCTCCGGCATTTTGCCTTCTGAAAGCATGCTTGTCACTGACGGTATGGTCTTTATCTTATTTTCCAGATAATCAATAATATCCTCTTCGGCGCCAGGCATCAACTGGATTATATAACCGCCTGAATTAATAATATTGCCGTCAACATCAACAAGCACACCCAATGCAACTACTGAAGGTATCTGCTCAGAATATGCAAAGTAATATGCAATATCGTCACCAATCTCTCCTGATACAAGGTCTACATAACCTATAAAAGGTTCTTTTAACCCAATATCCTTTATTACGTTTAAATACCCTTTTTTGCCAACTCCGCCTGAAACGTCAATCTTTCCTGATTCGTTAAGGGGCAGGTAAACACCCGGATTATGGACATATCCTCTTACGTTTGCCTTTGATTCTGCTACAACAACAATCCCGCCAAGCGGGCCATCCCCCTTAATCTGTATTGTAAGTTTGCCCTTTTCGCTTTTAAGCATTTGCGACATCATGGATGCCGCTGTAAGGGTTCTGCCAAGAGCCGCCGATGCTAACGGAGACAGCCCGTGCAATTTTTTTGCTTCACGCACGGTATTTGTTGACAGCACTGACATCGCCAAAACTGTGGCATTTGCAGCTGTAGCCTTAACAATATAGTCATCCATTTCAAAAACCTCTCTACATTACAATAATCTTGTTATGCAACGCAATGCGATGCTTATAGCGCTTTCAGGCTTCTACGAACATCCATATCCTGAAAGCGCTAGAAGCGAGCAGTGCTAGGAAGCCGAGGCGCAAAAACCGCAGCATATGTATGTATATGTGAGGATTTTTGCGACCGAAGGCTGACAACGCAATGCGATGCTTATAGCGCTTTCAGGCTTCTATTGAAAAACCCCGGTATATATTCCTCCCGGGGTTCTTTTTCGGCCTCTTAAATCTTCTTAAAGAATTTATGTTAAGTCTTTTATCTCTTAAACCTTCTGAACATTTGCAGCTTGAAGCCCTTTTGCGCCTTCAACAACTTCAAATTCTACTTCGGCACCCTCTTCAAGTGTTTTGAAGCCTTCCATTAAAATTGCTGAAAAGTGTACAAACACATCGCTTCCGCCCTCTCTTTCGATAAAGCCGAAACCCTTTTCAGCGTTAAACCATTTAACTCTTCCTCTTTCCATTATTAAATTCCTCCTGAAATAAAACTTTGACTTAGCAATGTGCCGTGAGCTTCTCGCTGCAACAAGCAAATTTACTAAATCTTTTTTAGTTTAACACATAGCCCGACACATTGTCAATCAAAATTAATTGCGTTATAACTCCTATGTTCATAGGAAAATTTTCCGGTTATAGAAAGATTTTTCAACATTAGCGGCGTTTCAACGAGGCAGCAGATATGCTCATCCCGCTGCCCTGTCTTTATGTTAATATTCACTCCCGTTTTCTTTCCTTAAGTACTTACGCAAGTTTATTCTTCCACTTTCATCGAATATTATTCCCTCGTCTTCCAGTAATTTTCTCTGAATCTCCATTCCTCCAAAAGCAAAACCTCCGCTTAGTTCGCCATTCCTGTTCACAACCCTGTGGCATGGAACTATGCCTTTATACGGATTGGAATGAAGAGCCCATCCAACAATCTTTGCTTTTCGCGGTTCTCCTATAATTCTGGCTATTTGCCCATAAGTGGCTACTTTTCCTTTTGGAATCCGCTTGACAACCTCATAAACTTTTTCAAAAAAGCCCATATTTCACTCACCTTTTCTACATACAAAAAAAATACGTTCGCTTTTTTCTGTCGGAGGCTTGAAAGTAAGGCAGTTATATATGCCTTCCGTTTTTAACCCCGAAGAACTGATTACATTCCTTAATTCATCTATGGAATATGACCTTTCATAATGCAATTCATCACACCTTTTATACAATTCGCCATCCTTTACAAAAAAGGTAAGATCAAATTCACATATTTTACTTCTCCTGTTGTATTTGTTCTGCCAAATATATGTAACTTCATCATCTACACTGTAAAATACATTATTATCCAAAACCTTTTCAAATTTATACCTGGAGTTTATATCAAATATGAACAGGCCTCCTGGATTAAGGTAATTTTCAACGAGTTTAAACATGCGCTTTAAATCCCTTTTATCCGTTATATAATTTATGCTGTCCATGAGACATACAATTGCGTCTACCGTCCCGTAGAGCTCAAAGCATGACATGTCCTGATTTAGAAAAAGTATATCAAGTCCTTCATTCCGAGCTTTTTCACTGGCACAGGAAAGCATGTCCGCTGAAAGATCAATCCCTATCATGTTGTAGCCACGCCGCGCCATTTCAACAGAAAAGCTGCCAGTACCGCACCCTAAATCAAGAACTAATTCAGGCTTTAGACTATTATTCTTGAAAATATCCTCAATATAGTCAGCCCACTTTTTATAGTCAACGTCTTCCATCAGGTGATCATAAATATATGCGAATTCAGAATAGATATGTAACACCCCCTTCCAGAGAACAGAGAACAGAAGTCAGAGAACAGAATTAAGTATTCCTGCGAGGTCATTCAAAAATATGTTCTTTAAAAATTGTCCCCTTTTTGGTTATTTCAATTTGAACAGCAGCGTCGAGAACATAATTACTTATTTCGTAAAAGTTCTTCCTAAATCTGTTCTCTATTATATGAAACTTGCATCTTTTTCCTGTTCTTTTTGTTCTCTTTCTTTTAATTGCCTTGTTTTCTTCTATTCCCTGTTCTCTGTTCCCTAGTTTCTATTCTCTGTATTGTTTCTCTCGTTTGATTGCTCTTATTTCTTCTGTTCTCTGTTCTCTGGTTTCTGTTCTCTGTATCATTCCTCCTGCCCTTTATCTGTCTTAGCCATCATCTGTTTTTTCCTTTTTGTAACCAAACCTCCTATCATCCCTGTTTCTTTGGCTGACAAACTTTTCCATCCGAATTTTTTTACTCTTTCAAGCAGGCCAAGTTCACCTGCAATTTCATACTTTAACTGCTCTGTTGTTTTCTCCACTGTTTCCCTCCTCCCAAGAAACCGTACGGTAATATGTTATCTCATATTAATACGGTCCCTTGCTCAAAATACATGCATTTAATTTCTTCTTTGGTAGTTTGTGGAGAATTATATTTTTTATTCACTTATTAACCTATATTCTACTTGACTTTGGCACGCAAAATTTCCAACGCCGTCATAAGCTGGTTATCATCTCCCCTTGGAATTTGTGATATAGGAAGATCTTTATATTCATCATCCAGCCTTACCTCTACATCAGGTTGAATACCCACACCATGGATACATACGCCTGAAGGAGTAAAGTGCCTGGCAGTGGTAACCTTGAGCCCTGAACCGTCATTTAGGGGAATAATGTCCTGGACAAGTCCTTTTCCAAATGTTGTTGTACCGACAAGCATACCTTTTTTATGATCTTTTATTGCACCGGCCAGCACTTCGGACGCACTGGCGCTGCGTCCGTTTATTAAAACAACCATCGGCAGCCCCAACTCAGTTTCATCAGATTTTTCAATTCTTTGATTCTTCTCCTTGTCCTCAGTATATACGATTATCCCCTCAGGAAGCAATCTGTCAGCAATTTTGACAACCCCGTCATAATAACCGCCCGGATTGTCCCTTACATCTATTATAAGCCCTTTTATGCCTTTAGCCAGCAGCCTGTCAAGGGCTTCATTGAAAATCCTGCTTATTTGCCTGTCATTAAAGGATATAATTCTTATATACCCGATATTATTTTCCAGAACCTCGCTTCTTAGATTAATAGCATATTTCACTTTTCTCCTTTGCACATTAAATTCATAATTTTTCCCCTCTGACGGCCTGTAAACTGTAATATTGACATAGGTATTCTCCGGTCCTTTTATCTTATTGATTATCAAATCTTCGTCCTTTATGAAAGTTACATCTTCCCCGTTTACCTTTACTATCCTGTCGCCCGGCATTATGCCCACCTCGGCGGCAGGAGAGCCCTCAAAAGGCTCAACGACTGTCAAAAGCCCGTTGTTATCCATCATAACACTTACGCCTATTCCCACGTAAACCTCTTCAGATTTATTGGAAATCTCCATAAGTCTCTGCATTTGTTCCTTAGTGTAATATACTGTATATACATCGCCCAGTGACTGCGTCATTCCTGCTATTGCGCCTTCAAGCATTTTATTTTCATCAACATCTGCATAATACCGGTCTCTCAACACGCTCCGGACTATATTAAACTTTTCTATGTTTTCTTTGTTTACCTTTTGGGGGTCAAAAGCTATGACATATTCAGAATTGAGCCGTTTCCATTCCAGAAACAGCATTGAAGAAACTGCAAGAGTAATAACTGATGTTACAACCATTAAAACAATTATTCCTAATATAAGTTTTCTATTCCTGTACAATATTAATACACTCCCCTTTTAAAAGACTGAACTCTGCACATCAAAATCCATGTACAAAAACAATACACAGATATTTTATCATATGCTTTTAAATAAACAAATAAACCCGGAAGTTCCGGGTTTATCATTATTATTATCAGGTAATAGACAAGAGGTAAGAGGTAATGGGTAAGCCTTACGGCATTTAAGATGCAAGGGATAGGAAATCTATTTACTTAAGTAGCCTTTTAATGGATCTACAGGTTCGCCTTTCACTCTTACTTCAAAGTGCAAGTGTGGACCGGTTGCCAAACCCGTACTTCCGACCTTTGCTATGGTCTGGCCTGCTTTAACTTCGTCTCCCACTTTAACAAGTATTTTACTGCAGTGGGCATACAGTGTAGTGATTCCATCACCGTGGTCAATTACGACCCTGTTGCCATATCCACTTGTATAGCCTGCCAATATTACTGTGCCAGTGTTTGCAGCAACTATCGAAGCCCCGGTTTTCCCGCCTATATCAATACCTGTATGCATCTTCTTTACCTTTAGTATAGGATGCATTCTCATGCCAAAGCCTGAACCTACAGTATGATTGCTTGGAAGAGGCCATACCATTGAGCCTCCTACGTAGGTTTGCCGCTTTGCAAGCTCGTTTATTTTCTTTGTCAATTCCCTGGATTCTTTAAGCAGCTCGTCTTCCAGCTTTTCCAGCCTTTTTAGGGTGGCAGTTGCCTCGTTCATTCTTTCAGCAACACTGCGGCTTGTGAGTCGAAGGTTTTCCAGGCGCTCCTCCTTTTCGTCTATCTCCCGTTCTTTTTGTTTCTTTGCTTCTTCCTTCAACTGCTTTTTATATTCTACATCTGCTTTTGCTATTTTTAAATCTTCAACAATCTCTCTGTCCAATTTTGAAATGAATGATATGTACTTAATCTTTTCAATTGCTTCGGTAATGCTTTTTGACTCAAACAATCCTTCCAAGCCGGAAGTGTTTGAGTTTTTGTACATAACCCTTAATCTTGTCTTAAATAATTCATCTTGTTTCTTAAGGTTTTCTTCCGATTCTTTTATAGCCTCGTCAATCTTCCTGATATCTTCTTCAATTTGCTTATAATCATTCAGGAGCTCTTCGTAGAGTTCATTTTCCTTGGCTTGAACAGCCTCAAGATATTCTTTGTCTTTTTCCAGCTGTTTTTTAAGTTCTTCCGTTTGCTTCTTCTCAGCTTTAACTTCAATTAATTTCTTATCAACGTTCTTCTTGTCCTGTTGTACTTGACTCAAGGTTTCTGCTAATACAGGCAAAGTTGAAGCTACAGTAAGAACAACAATTAAAATGCATAAAAGAAACCTTTTCATTAATTACAACCTCCCACGAATACAGCTTCCTAAACTTTCAAGTACTTACGCATGGATATAACGCTCCCAATCGCGCCTACAGTTCCGCCTAAAAATGCGTAAAGTACTACTATTGCAAAATTAATCTGGCTGGCTTTTATAAGCTTTATAAATCCCAGGCTTGATCTTGCCAGCTCCTCGTTAAATTTAACTTCAAGGGCTCCGTATCCATAGCTCGTTAGCGCAAAAGCTATTAATGCACCTACAAGTCCTATTATAACACCTTCTACAACAAAAGGCCAGCGAATAAACCAGTCTGTAGCTCCAATATATTTCATTATGCTGATTTCTTTCCGCCTGGCAAACACTGTCAGCTTTATGGTATTAGATATGATGAAAACCGATATCACCACCAGCAATGCTATAAGGAAACCGCTGACAATTTTAACCCAGTATCCAAATCTTGAAATTATATCAACGGTTTTTTGAGGACACTCAACTGAATCCACACCGTTTATACTCTCAAGCTCCGCTTTAACCTCATTACTCTCAGTGGCATCCACCAGCTTGATTATGAAGGAAACAGGCAAAAAACTTTCATCATAACCTTCAAGGGTGGATGGATCATCTTCAAACAGCTCTTTTAACTTCTCAAACGCTTCTTTTTTTGTCACCATTGTATATTCCGCGATCCTGCCATTTCCCTTTATAGCTTCTTCCACCTGTTTTACCTGAAAATCATCAAGTTCATAATCGCAATAAACCTGCATTTGCGGCAACTGCTCAAGGGCCCTCGTGTTGTAATCCAGGTTTACCGCAATCAACAAAAACACTCCAAACAGTAAAAGCGAAGCTGTAACCGTACTGATAGACGCAAGTGACATTAATTTATTTTTATATATATTTACAATGCCGTCCCTAATTATATATTTGGCAGTTCTTATCTTCATCTTTGTAAAGTCCTTTCTGCTGATCCCTAACTACAATTCCCTTGTCTATAGCTATTACCCTTTTTTTAAAGGCGTCAACGATCGTCTTTTCATGTGTCGCAACAATAACAGTCGTTCCTCTGTGATTGATTTCACAAAGGAGCCTCATAATTTCCATTGAAGTCTCAGGGTCCAGGTTGCCTGTTGGCTCATCAGCAACAAGCAGTGAAGGATTGTTAACCAATGCTCTCGCCAGGGCAACCCTCTGCTGTTCACCGCCTGAAAGCTGGCTGGGATAAACATTTGCTTTTTTGCTCAAACCAACCAGCGCCAGTGCCATTGGAACCTGCCTCCTTATTTCTTTCGGAAGCGCTTCGGTTATCTGCATGGCAAAAGCAACATTTTCATAAACCGTCTTATTAGGCAGCAGCCTGAAGTCCTGAAAAACGACTCCAAGACTTCTTCTCAAATACGGAATCTCGTATCTGTCCAGGGCAGAAACCTCATAACCGTTGACATAAACCTCTCCTTCAGTAGGATCCTCTTCTTTTAATATGAGTTTTATCAAAGTCGACTTCCCTGAACCACTCGGCCCGATAATAAAGACAAATTCACCTTTATCAATTTTTATATTAACATTTTGCAATGCCAATGTACCGTTATCATATCTTTTTGTTACGTTTCTAAATTCAACCACTTTAACTTTCTCCCCAAACCCTGATAAAAATAATTGCCATTTATTCCTTCAACTAAAACTTAAAACTAAAAGAATGCCAAATTATTCTATAAACTAATTATTATAATTCTACATTACGATAGAAAATCCTTCTTTTAAATTTTCATAAAATAAAACTGTAATAGAAACAATTACATTTTAAATATTCTTGTCACACTTGTCCAGATACCTTTTCACGAGCATTGAAACCTTAAAAATTATCGCATCATCAAATTTTCTAAGGTCGAGGCCCGTTATTTTCTGGATCTTGTCAAGCCTGTAAACAAGGGTGTTCCTGTGAACATATAACTGTCTTGATGTTTCACTGATATTAAGGTTGTTTTCAAAAAATTTCTGTATGGTAAACAAGGTTTCCGTATCAAGCGCCTCAAAAGAACCGTTTTCAAAAACTTCTTCCAGGAACAGTTTGCATGATGTCGTCGGAAGCTGGTATATGAGCCTGCCTATACCGAGCTTATTATAGTTTACAATTGACTTGCCGCTCTCAAATATGCTTCCTATAAGCAAAGCAGTCTGCGCTTCCTTAAAAGAACGGGCTATGTCTCTTAAGTTGTTGGCAACCGTACCGACACCTATTCTTGCCTTTACCATCAGCTCGGTATTCAACGCATCTACAATTATCTTTCCTATGTTTTCCACTTCGTCCGCATCGTCTTTTGTCTTCAATTCCTTCACCAGTACGGTATTTTCATCATCAAGGGCTATGACAAAATCTTTCAACTTATTCGGAAACAGGCTTTGAACGACTTCATGAACGTAAACTCCTTTTTCCTTTTCGGTTACTATTAGGAAAGCAATTCTTTTGGCCATATACGGAACATGAAGTTCCCTTGCCCTTATTGAAATGTCTCCCGGCAAAACATTATCAATTAAAATATTTTTAATGAAATTGCATTTATCGAATTTTTCTTCGTGGTATACCTTTACATTTGCAACGTTAATAGATATTAAGGCAAGGTATTTCAAGCCTTCTTCCGTCCCGTTCGATTCTATGAAGGTGATAAACTCAAGCTTATTCTTAACATAAACCTTCTGGTAGGTATATTTTCCGTTTGTTATAACCTGTTGTTTTGAATACACAATTTCCTCCGCGAATGGATCACTCTCTCCAATTTTACTCTCATCGGAACATGCAAGAATAAGTCCGGATTCATCCATTATTCCGAATTCAAGATCAATTATATCCTTTATCTGATATACAATATTCTGCAATGTTTTCATTAGTGTTAAGTCCCCCTGATTCTAGTACATCTGATTCTTTTATTATACCACTTTAAAAAAAAAGAGGAAGATTAAAATCTTCCTCCTTGAGTTACCATTATATTAATTTTTAGTTAATTATTACTCTTTCAGTTTCCTTGTCGAACAAGTGAACTTTATTGGTATCTATAGCAATTTTAATATTATCGTCAGGTCTTACTTTGGTCCTCGGATTAACTCTTGCAGTAACATTTATATCTCCCTTAAGAGTCATATAGAGCAGTGTTTCAGCACCAAGCATTTCAACAACGTCTACCTTCGCATCTACAACACAATCAGGCATTTGTTCAAGGAATAATGCCTCATCGTGAATATCTTCAGGCCTTACGCCAACTACAACTTCTCTGCCGATGTAGTCAGTTCCTTCAAGCTTCTTAGCTTTGCCGGGCGGAAGTTTAATATCGTTACCGTTGAATAACAGATGCAAATCATCGCCGCGTCTTTCAAGAGTAGCGTTAATGAAGTTCATTTGAGGACTTCCTATGAAACCGGCAACAAACATGTTACATGGCCTCTCATAAAGGCTCTGAGGTGAATCAACCTGCTGGATAAATCCGTCCTTCATAACAACAATCTTTGTACCCATGGTCATAGCTTCCGTCTGGTCATGTGTAACGTATATGATAGTTGTCTGCAGTCTCTGGTGAAGTTTTGTTATCTCAATTCTCATCTGTACCCTGAGTTTTGCGTCAAGGTTTGAAAGCGGCTCGTCCATCAAGAATACCTTAGGATGACGAACAATTGCACGTCCGAGAGCAACCCTCTGCCTCTGACCACCTGACAATGCCTTTGGTTTCCTGTCAAGCAAGTGTTCTATTTCAAGAATCTTTGCAGCTTCACGTACTCTCCTCTTAATTTCCTCTTTTGGAGTTTTCCTGAGCTTCAATCCGAAAGCCATATTGTCATATACAGTCATGTGAGGATACAACGCATAGTTCTGGAAAACCATTGCTATATCCCTGTCTTTTGGCTGTACGTCATTTACCAGCTTACCGTCAATATAAATTTCACCCTCTGTAATTTCCTCAAGTCCGGCGATCATTCTCAACGTAGTAGTTTTACCACAGCCAGAAGGTCCAACCAGAATTACAAACTCCTTGTCATCGATGTCCAGGTTGAAATCGCTTACAGCGGTAACTCCGCCTTCAAATCTCTTATATACGTTTTTCAGCCTTACACTTGCCATTTTTTCCCCTCCCAAAATTACTATAAAGTATAGACTGGTTTTTACACCTATTACTATATCATTAGCCCATGTTTCACAACTAGTACATTTTTTAACAAAATTGAATTTTTGTATTTAGTAACTTTGCATAAAGGGTTTATAACGTTAAATCACAACAAAATAATTACAAAACATCTAAAATAATTAATTTATAGTACTTGCATTTTTATACATTAGAATGTATAATTATGAAATCAAGAATTCAGGAAGTTAATAAGAAGGTTATCATAAGAAAATTATTATAAAAGGAAGGTTTTTAGGGAGGTTATTCAGCATGGTAAACGTAGGGGTTATCGGAGCAACAGGATATGTGGGAATTGAAATAGTAAGGCTTCTCCAGAACCATCCTGGAGTTAATATAGTATCAGTGGTTTCCCAGAGCTTCGTGGGGCGTAAAATTTCAGATATATATCCCAACCTTAAAAATGTATTTGAAATGGAGTGCCAGGAGCTGGATATAGAAAAAATATCACAGGAGGCCGATATTCTGATTACCGCGCTTCCTCACGGCGTGTCAAAAGAAGTAATACCGCGCCTTATTGAAAAAGGCAAAAGGGTTATTGACCACAGCGGAGATTTTCGTTACAGGTCGGTGGAAGTTTATGAAAAATGGTATAACACAAAGCACGAAATGCCGGAACTTCTGGATTTGGCTGTTTACGGCCTTCCTGAAATCTATAGGGATAAAATTGCAGAAGCACGTATAGTAGCTAATCCCGGTTGCTATCCTACGTGCTCGATTCTTGGTATTGCGCCGCTCTTAGCCAATAATTTGATAGAAACCAACAACATCATAGTTGATGCAGCCTCGGGAGTAACAGGCGCTGGCAGGAACACTGAACTTCCATACCAGTTTTGCGAATGCACGGAAAATTTCAAGGCATATAAGGTGGCAACACACAGGCATACATCTGAGATTGAACAGGAGCTGAGCCTTATTGCAAAAGAGGAAATACTAGTGTCATTCACTCCCCATCTTGTTCCAATGAAAAGAGGTATGTTGTGCACGATATATGCCAATTTGAAATACAGGAAGTCAACTTCCGAATTATTGAAAATATACAAAGATCATTACAAAAGCGAATTTTTTGTAAGGATTCTTGATGAGGGCAAGCTTCCCGAAACAAAACATGTTGCCGGTTCCAACTATATTGATATTGGTCTTGTTGTGGATGAAAGGCTGAACAGGGTAATTGTATTGTCCGCCCTTGACAATCTCGGCAAAGGTGCTGCGGGGCAGGCAGTTCAGGATCTGAACATAATGTGCGGATTGCCGGAAAATATGGGATTAACCGCCCCAGGACTATATCTGTGATTTTCAGAATCATTTTTTGATTTTATTATGAGGGAGGAATAATTATGGAAGCGTTAATAAAGAAAGCCGGAATTCTGATAGAAGCTCTTCCATATATACAAAAGCTTTATGGTAAAACGGTTGTCATTAAATACGGCGGCAATGCCATGATAAACGATGAACTTAAAAACTCTGTTATGGAAGATATCACGCTGCTTAAATATGTTGGCATAAACCCTGTTGTAGTTCACGGTGGAGGGCCTGATATAACAAAAACCCTTGAAAAGCTCAACATTAAAAGCGAGTTCGTAAACGGCCTCAGGGTTACGGACGAGGCTACGGTTGAGGTCGCCCAAATGGTTCTCGTTGGCAAGACCAACAAGGAAATTGTGTCAATGTTAAATCAAAAAGGCGGCAAGGCCATAGGATTAAGCGGCATAGATGGCAATCTGATAGAGTGCGAAAAGTATAAACCGGTTGTGGACGGTGTTGAAAAGGATATTGGCTATGTGGGCAAAATAACGAATATCAATTCAAAGGTAATCGAGCTTATTGCAAAGGACGAGTATATACCTGTCATAGCTCCGATAGGTGTCGGCAAGGACGGAAAAAGCTATAACATTAACGCAGACACTGTAGCCGCCGAAATTGCGGCAGCATTGAAGGCTGAAAAACTAATGCTTTTGACAGACGTTGAAGGTGTTAAAAAAGCCAAAGACAGTGATGAAATTTACTCCGCCCTGACAGCTTCAGAAGTTCATGAACTTATTGAAAAGAAAGTAATTAACGGAGGAATGATTCCCAAAGTCCTTGGTTGCCTTTATGCGCTGGAAAAGGGTGTTGGCAGAACCCATATAATTGACGGCAGGATACCTCACTGCATACTTCTTGAAATTTTCACTTACAAGGGCATAGGGACCATGATAATGAAGGAAAAAGTTTTATACCACAGCAATGAACAACTGGAGTTGGAGGGATAATAATGAAGCTTAATGAAATTATTGAACTTGATAAAAAATATTATATGAATACATTCGGAAACAGGACTCCGGTCTGCTTTGAGTACGGTAAAGGAATAAACCTTTGGGATACCGAAGGCAGGAAATACTATGATTTTCTTGCAGGCATTGCCGTAAACGCCCTCGGACACTCTCATCCCAAAATTGTCAATGCTATAAAGGAGCAGGCAGAAAAATTAATACATTGCTCAAGCCTCTACTATATAGAGCCGCAGGCAAAGCTTGCCAAAAAACTTGTTGAAAATTCCTGTGCAGACAGGGTGTTTTTCGCGAACAGCGGCGCTGAAGCAAATGAAGGGGCAATTAAACTTGCCAGGATATATTTTTATAAAAAAGGACAGCCTGAAAAATATGAAATAATTACTTTAATAAATTCCTTCCACGGAAGGACCCTGGCTACCGTAGCGGCAACGGGCCAGGAAAAATACCAGAAGCCCTATCATCCTCTAATGCCTGGGTTTAAGCATGTGCCCATAAATGACCTGGAAGCTCTTTATAACGCGGTAAGTGAAAATACTTGTGCAATAATGCTTGAACCCATACAGGGAGAAAGCGGCGTGCATCCAGCAACCGACGAATACCTCAAAGCCGTAAAAAAGCTTTGTGATGATAAAGGCCTGCTTCTTATATTCGACGAGATACAGACAGGCCTCGGCAGGACAGGAAAGTTGTTCGGGTACCAGCATTCATGTGTCGAGCCTGACATATTCACACTGGCAAAGGCTTTAGGCGGCGGCGTCCCTATTGGCGCAATATGTGCAAAGGAACATGTAGCTCAAGCCTTTGAGCCAGGCGACCACGGCTCCACCTTTGGAGGAAATCCGCTGGCCTGCGCTGTAGGCCTTTCCGTTTTGGATACTATTCTGGAGGAAAAGCTGGCAGAAAAAGCCTGTGAAATGGGCAGGTATCTCATGGACTGCCTTTCCTCCCTTGCGCAAAAGCACCCCATTATATCCGAGGTAAGAGGAAAAGGCCTTATGATAGGGGTACAGCTTAATTCGGAAAAAGCTGTTGAAATTAAAGACAAGTGCTTTGAAAAAGGATATTTGATTGGAAATGTAGGCAAAAACATATTAAGGCTTCTTCCCCCGCTTGTGGTTTCAAGGGAAGATATTGACGGAATGGTGAAAATTCTGGATGAAGCACTTGAAGAATTGCATTAAAGTACGCTGATCCTGAGATACTTTCTACAGAAAGGAGAAAAGGAGAAAACGCATGAAATCAGTTTTAGTGCTTGAAGACGGAACATACTACCCCGGTGAGGCATTCGGCAAACCGGGTGAAACTGCCGGCGAAGTTGTTTTTAACACCTGTATGACCGGATATCAGGAGGTAATTACTGACCCGTCATATAACGGTCAAATAGTCGTTATGACATACCCCTTGATAGGTAATTATGGCTTTAATGATGATGACAACGAATCATACAAGCCGCATATTCAGGGCTTAATAATAAAAGAACTGTGTGAATGGCCAAACAACTGGAGATGCAGAACTAAGCCCGACGATTATTTTGTAAAAAACAATATAGTAGGAATAAAAGGTATTGATACCAGGGCGTTAACCCAGCACATCCGCCGGTATGGAAGCATGTACGGAATAATCTCCACCGAGTGCGGAAATGTCGACGCCCTGCTTGAAAAACTCAAGGCTAAGAAGGCAGAAAAGAGAAATCTTGTTATGGAAATAACCACAAAGGAGCCAATACACAAACCGGGCACAGGTAGAAAGGTTGTTGTCCTGGACCTTGGTGTAAAGTATAACATAATCCGGACCCTTGAAAGCAAAAACTGCGATATATATGTACTTCCGGCTTTTTCATCCTATGATGAAATAATGAGCTATGAACCGGATGGAATATTGATTTCAAACGGGCCGGGAGATCCAAAGGATTTACCGGAAGTTAAAACAACAGTTCAGAAATTGCTTGGAAAAAAGCCCATACTTGGCATATGCCTTGGCCACCAGATACTGGGGCTGGCTCTCGGCGGAAATACTTACAAGCTTAAATTCGGCCACCATGGGGGAAATCACCCTGTTAAAGATTACAGAACAGGGCGTTGCTATATTACATCACAAAACCACAATTATGCCCTTGAGGACAGTATATGCGACGGTGCGCTGATTACTCACATAAATATCAATGATGGGACTGTCGAAGGTTTTAAACACAAAGACATACCTCTTATAAGCGTGCAGTATCATCCTGAAGCGGCGCCAGGCCCTCAAGATTCAGCATATATATTCGACGAATTTATAAACTTAATGGGTTAGACAGGCGGTGATCAAAATGCCAAAAAGAGAAGATATTAAAAAAGTAATGGTTATAGGATCAGGTCCGATAATTATAGGGCAGGCTGCGGAATTTGACTATTCAGGGACGCAAGCCTGCAAAGCCTTGAAAGAGGAAGGAATCGAGGTGGTGCTGGTAAACAGCAACCCTGCCACAATAATGACCGACAGCGAAACAGCTGATAAAATTTATATAGAGCCGATTTCGCTTGATTTCGTGAAAAAAATAATCGAAAAGGAAAAACCAAACGGCATTTTGGCTTCACTGGGCGGACAAACCGGCCTTAACATGGCCGTGCAGCTTGCAGCTGACGGAATACTTGGCAGGATGGGCATTGAACTTCTCGGAACTTCTCTCGAGTCCATAAAAAAGGCTGAAGACAGGGAACTTTTCAAAAAGACCATGCAGGAAATCGGCGAAAAAGTGCCTCAGAGTACAATAGTGAACAACCTTTCAGATGCTGTTTCCTTTGCCGAAAAAGTCGGTTTTCCCATAATAATCCGCCCGGCATATACCCTCGGCGGTACCGGCGGAGGAATAGCAACCAACATGGAGGAGTTTAAATATATATGCGGCAAAGGCTTAAAACTCAGCCTGATAAACCAGGTGCTTCTTGAGCAGAGCGTTGCAGGCTGGAAGGAAATCGAATACGAAGTTATCAGGGATGGAGCAGACAACTGCATTATTGTATGTAACATGGAAAACGTTGATCCTGTCGGCATCCACACAGGGGACAGTATAGTCGTGGCTCCGAGCCAGACCCTGTCAAATGTTGAGTATCAAATGCTGCGGGCAGCCTCGATAAAAATTATTCGCGCATTGGATATAAAAGGCGGTTGTAATATCCAGTTCGCATTGGATCCGAATAGCTTTGAATACGTAGTTATAGAAGTTAATCCGAGGGTAAGCCGTTCCAGCGCGCTTGCATCAAAGGCTACAGGTTATCCAATTGCAAGGATGGCCGCAAAGATAGCAATCGGCTTGAATCTTGACGAAATCAAGAACATGGTTACACAGACCACATTCGCATGCTTTGAACCTGCTCTTGATTACGTTGTCACCAAAGTTCCAAGGTGGCCTTTTGACAAGTTTACATCAGCCGACAGGGCCTTAGGAACCCAGATGAAGGCTACCGGAGAAGTGATGGCTATTGGTAGGACTTTTGAGGAATCTCTCCTCAAGGCTATTGACTCGCTTGATATCAAGCTCAACTACCAGCTGGGGTTGCAGCTCTTTGAAAACAAGACGGTCGAAGAACTGCTGGATTTTATAAAACAACCAAAGGATGAAAGGATTTTTGCCATTTGCAAGGCTTTGCAAAAGGGTGTGGACGCACAGAAAATATCTGACTTTACAAAAATTGATATTTTCTTTATTAAGAAGCTGGAAAATATAGTCAAACTGGCGGATGAAATTAAAAACGCCGGGATAGCATGGCTTGATTACGATTTATACCTCAGGGCGAAAAAGATCGGGTTCGGCGACTCGTATATTGCCAACCTGGTAAACGTTCCCCTTGACAAGATACTGGAGCTAAAAGACAAATTCCCCATTAAGCCTGTATACAAGATTGTGGATACATGCGCAGGCGAGTTTGAGGCAGCAACACCGTACTACTATTCAACCTATGAAGAAAAAGACGATGTTAAGGTATCGGATAAAAAGAAGGTGCTTGTTATTGGTTCAGGACCAATAAGAATTGGGCAAGGGATTGAGTTTGACTACTGCAGTGTCCATTCTGTAAAGACACTTAAAGAACTCGGAATTGAGTCAATTATCATAAACAATAATCCCGAAACGGTAAGTACGGATTTCGATACCGCCGATAAACTATACTTTGAACCTCTTACAAAAGAGTGCGTTCTTGATATTATCAAGAAAGAAAATCCTATAGGCATAATTGTGCAATTCGGCGGACAAACTGCCATAAACCTTGCTGCTACCCTGCATAAAGAAGGGGTCAATATCCTCGGTACCTCTGTTGAAAGTATAGATGCTGCTGAAGACAGGGATAAATTCCTTAAACTCCTTGAGGAACTTAACATTCCTGTTCCCAGGGGCGGTACCGCTTTTTCCTATGAACATGCCAGGGAAATTGCAAACAGTATCGGGTATCCCGTACTGGTAAGGCCGTCATATGTCCTTGGTGGCAGGGCCATGGAGATTGTGTACGACGACTCGGCCCTCCAGGAATATATGAGTCTTGCAGTTGAAGTTTCAACAAGACATCCGGTGCTTATTGACAAATATATCAACGGAAAAGAAGCCGAAGTAGACGGAATATGCGACGGAAGCGAGGTCCTTATTCCGGGAATAATGGAACATATTGAGCGTGCGGGGATACATTCAGGCGACAGCATAGCCGTTTATCCGTCCAGGACATTGAATGACACGGTCAAGAAGACCATTGCGGAATATACGGCAAAACTGGCAAAAGCCCTTAATATAGTTGGTTTGTTTAATATTCAGTTTGTTATTGATGAGGAAAACAAAGTCTATGTTATAGAAGTTAACCCAAGAGCCAGCCGGACAATACCTTTTATGAGCAAGATTACAGGTATACCCATGGTCAATATTGCGACCAAATTGATAATGGGTAAAAAGCTCAGTGAGCTCGGCTATGAGCCGGGGCTTGCACCGGAAACAGAGTTTACTGCCGTCAAAGCACCTGTATTTTCGTTCTCCAAGCTGACAACAGTGGACACTTTCCTCGGCCCTGAAATGAAATCTACAGGTGAAGTTATGGGAGTGGACAAAGATTTCCATATTGCCCTGTATAAGGCTTTATTGTCTTCAGGCGTGCAAATTCCGCTCGGAGGAACAGTTCTCTTTTCGGTAGCCGACAGGGACAAGAACGACTGCATCGAACTTGCCCGCGAATTTAAGGAACTTGGCTTCAAATTGGTTGCAACCGACGACACATACCATTATCTGTCAGACTCCGGTTTGGATGCAGAATTTGTTCCTGATAACAATATTCTGGAATATATAAAGAGTGATAAAATATCACTGATAATTAATACTCCTACAAAAGGCAAACTGTCGTCAAGGCTTGGGTTTAACATAAGAAGGACTTCAATAGAGTACAATATTACATGTATAACCGCACTTGATACAGCAAAGGCGATTGTTGACGTTCTAAAACATATAAAAAACAAGAATGAGTTTGAAGTTTATGCGCTTGATGAATATGCGCAAAGCGCGGGTACGAGGTAAGCCTTACGGCAGATACGGGGTAAAGGGTAATAGGTAATGAAAATAAATATAGGAGGAAATTGGCATGAAGCATTTAATAAGTATTCATGACCTCACGCTGGATGAAATAAACGAAATATTCAAACTTTCTGAAAAATTGAAAAGGCAGAATAAAGAGGGCGTACAGCATCACCTACTGAAAGGGAAAACCCTCGGGATGATTTTTACAAAATCTTCCACAAGGACAAGGGTCTCATTCGAGGTTGGAATGTATCAGCTTGGAGGATATGCCTTGTTTTTGAGCGCAAACGACATCCAGCTCGGACGCGGGGAAACCATTTATGATACAGCCCAGGTGCTTTCAAGATATATTGACGGTATTATGATAAGAACATTTAAGCAAAGCGATGTCGAAGATCTTGCACGGTATGGGTCAATACCTGTAATTAACGGGCTCACAGACCTCATGCACCCGTGCCAGATACTGGCCGACCTGTTTACGGTATACGAGCATAAGGGCCAACTAAAAGGATTGAAGCTGGCATATGTCGGAGACGGGAACAATGTTGCGAACTCCCTGCTGCACGGTTGTGCAAAGGTGGGCATGGATATTGCCGTTGCCACGCCAAAGGGGTATGAGTGTGACGCCGGGATAATTGCTGAAGCTATGGAGGACGCAAAGCTTTCAGGATCAACCATTACTTTGACGGAAGACCCGGTAGAAGCTATAAAGGATGCAGATGTCGTGTATACTGACACCTGGGTCAGCATGGGGCAGGAGGCGGAAAAGGAGCAAAGAATAAAAACATTTTCTCCTTACCAGGTAAACGGCAAGCTTTTCTCATTGGCCAAAGAGGACGCAATATTTATGCATTGTCTGCCTGCATACAGGGGATTTGAGGTAACAGAGGAAGTTATAGACGGCCCACAGTCTGTTATTTTTGACGAAGCGGAAAACAGATTACACGTACAAAAAGCAATTATGGCTTTGGTTATGGGATGAGTGATCGAGACAATGTCAATGGATTATTCGTTTATTATACGGAGAGCTAAGCCTGAGGAGGCTGAAGCAATTTGGCTGATTCTGCAGGAGGCATTTAAAAAGTACATGGACGATACAGGGCTTTCAGGCAGCATGGAAGCCCTGGAGGAAACAATTGACGATATAAAAAAACACATAGAGCAGGATTATGTCTTCATAGCGCTTATAGACGGCAACCCCGCAGGAACTATAAGGGTGCAGATATTGGAGGACGGTACCGGTTATATAAGCAGGTTTGGCGTAAGGACTCAGTATCAAAATATCGGTATTGGAAAAGCGCTCATGAACTTGGTGGATAAACTCCTTAAATCAAAAGGCGTAAAGAAGGTGAGCCTGCACACCGCTTCAAAATACACAGCCCTGATGCGCTTTTACTACGGTAATGGCTTTTACGTGGAATCAACCTCCATGGAAAGAGGATATATCAGGGCGTTAATGGTAAAGGAGTATGAATAACTGGACATAAACCGCTCAAATGTTGTAAACATCAAATAAACTCGTTCCATTGCAAATAAAGTCGTTCCGCTGAAAATAAAGATGTTCCTTCG
>DULF01000163.1 GCA_012840535.1 Clostridiaceae bacterium | reverse complement strand
CCGAGAAAGGCAGACAAGCAGCCAAAGAAAGACAAAAAATCATATTAAGATTAATGTTGGAACAGGGCAGAATTGATCAGAAAGAATATGAACAGGCTTTAAAAGAGGAAATCACCTTCTATGATAAAGGTGAAACTGAAAAATCAGCCAGCACGCAATCTTACTTTGTCGACCAGGTAATAAATGATGTAAGAGAAGACCTCATGAAAGAAAAGGGATTGTCAAAAACAATGGCTTCAGCACTAATATACGGCGGAGGACTAAAAATTTACACAACCATGGATCCGGATGTACAAAAAGTGCTCGATGAAGTGTTTATGGATGAAAAATACTATATAGGAGTGGAAGAAAAAACAAAAAATCTGCTTGAGCATCCTGAAGCGGGCATGGTGGTAATAGACCCTGAAACCGGACAAGTAAAGGGAATGCGCGGAGGATTTGGAGAAAAGAAGGCAAGCATGACCCTTAATAGGGCCACACAGATTGAAAGACAGCCGGGTTCAAGTTTTAAACCTATAGCGGTATATGCGCCGGCAATAGACATTAGGTTAATAACCCCGGCAACAGTAATAGACGACAAGCCAATTTACTTAGGTACAGGGAAAAATGCTGACAAACCTTTTCCCAGGAACTTCGACCGAAAATACTCTGGCCTTGTGACCATCCGTGACGCGATAAAGCGTTCAATCAACGTTGTTGCAGCATCAGTATGGATGCAAATTCCCGATGAGTCCCTTGCTTACTTGAAAAAAGTAGGCATTAACAGAGATAATGAAAGATACGTTTCCATAGCTCTTGGAGCCCCCAGCAAAGGCGTCAGCCCTCTGCAGATGGCTGCGGCCTATGTGCCTTTTGTCCATAAGGGAATGTATTTCGAACCGACAACCTATACAAAGGTGTATGACAGCAAAGGCAATTTGCTGCTTGAAAAAAAGCCACAGTATTATCCTGTATACAATGAAACAACCGCTTTTTTAATGGTAGATATGATGAAAAATGTCATCAACAGTCCGGGTGGTACGGCTTATCCGCGTGGAATAATTAAAAACGGAAACGGCGAAGTCATACCTACAGCAGGAAAAACCGGTACAACCAGTGACAACAAAGACAAATGGTTTGTTGGTTACTCGCCTTATTATGTAGCAGCTACCTGGTACGGTTATGACCATCCAAGGGAACTAATAGGAAACGAACGAAACCAGGCCCTGATAATATGGCATGATGTAATGGAAAAGCTGCATCAGAATAAAGAAGTAAAAGATTTTGAGCAGCCGCCGGGGCTTGTAAAGAAAAGAATATGCATTTATTCAGGCAAGATAGCTACTGAGTTGTGTGCCAAGGACCCAAGGGGCAGCGCCGTAAGGGAAGAATATTTTATTAAAGGAACTGAACCTCGGGACAATGATCGTTGCGAAGTCCATGTAACAGCTGTTGTATGCACTGAAAGTAAAGACGCTTGGGGAAAGAACCTTCTGGCAGGCCCATACTGTCCTCCTGAGTCAGTAGTTGAAAAGGTATTTATTCAAAGGACTGAACCTTATGTACCGCAAATGATAGGAGAAACTCCTCCTACAGACTGGACCCTGTATGAGCTTCCCGCAGGTGAGTATTGTACAATACACGGTGAGCCTGCCGAACCTATAACAGATGATGTTGAATCTCCTTTTGGCACGGACGACGGTATGGACACAGGCACAACAAATACAGGGGATAACTTGTTAGATGAAATCAACGGGTTCATAGACAGCCTTTTAAACGGAAATAGCAATTAGCATCAAAAACAATAACAGCTGTATATCAACGTACAGCTGTTATTTTATTGTTTTGCTCTGTTTTTTTATTAGCTACAAAAAGCGTTCCAACATCATCCCCATTAATAATATTGATTATTATGTCCGGTTCATCGCCACTGGCTATTACAGTATTTACACCGGCTGATGTCGCTATTTTTGCAGCAGTCAGCTTTGTAACCATTCCTCCGGTGCCTCGTTTGGTTCCAACGCCGCCAGCGCATTTTTCTATCTCAGGAGTTATTTCCTCAATAACTGAGATTTTCTTTGAACATGAGTTCTTTCTCGGATCGCAATCATAAAAACCGTCTATATCTGAAAGAATTATCAGCAGGTCTGCCCTGATTAATTGCGAGACAATGGCAGAAAGTGTATCGTTCTCGCTGAATGTGTCATATTGTCCAACATGAATTTCAGCTACAGATACTGAATCGTTTTCATTAACAATAGGCACCACTCCTTTTTCCAGGAGCGTTTCAAATGTATTTTTGGCATTTTCCTTGCAAGTTTCATCACCCATTATATCACGGGTTAAAAGTATCTGTCCTACAATATGCCCGTATTCCAGAAAAAACTTGCTGTAAATGTGCATAAGCTCACATTGTCCCACAGCTGCTGCCGCCTGCTTTTCCCTAATGGTTTTAGGCCTTTCCTTAAGTTTAAGTTTTCCTACACCGACACCTATAGCGCCTGAAGTGACCAATACTATTTCCCTGCCCTGGTTTACTAAATCCGATATAACCCTGGCAAGCCTGTCAATCCTGGTAAAATTCAAATTTCCATTATCATAAGTAATCATTGAAGTTCCTACTTTGACTACTATCCTTTTTGAATTAATCAAATTCCGTCGAATATCAACCATGTACCTCTCCCCGCTTAAACTCATTAATTGCCTTATTTCCAATAAAACCGGCCTGCAATATTTCTCTCTTAATTTATGTAAATAAAATTACGACTCAAAATATTATACATCAGTATTAAATTTTTTTCTACATTAATATGAAAAGAACCGGTGGTAAGTACCCCGGTTCTTTTTAACTTGCATAAATATCGGCTTACTCAATAATCTTTGTAACAGTTCCAGCTCCTACAGTCCTTCCGCCTTCACGAATAGCGAACCTTAAT
>DULF01000162.1 GCA_012840535.1 Clostridiaceae bacterium | reverse complement strand
TAAGCCCAAGCCTCCTTATGTCCGATGTCATGCGTGACATAATCCATCCCGTTGGCGTATGGTCATAATACTCCAAAGGTAATTCCTGCAACCTTTTAAAAGCAATTTTTCTTATGTCGTAAGGAACTCCGGCTTCTATTTTTCCTGCCTGCAAAATCATAATTCTTACATTAACCGCCTGTATTACCCCAACTGCAGTCAGTATAACGCAAAAAAGCCAGAATCTGTCAACGGATTTTCCGACAACAAATTTATCGACAGCATATTTTGTAAACAGCGGAAATACGGCATCTATACCACCTATAAAAGCCATAAGCAAAAAGAGAATTATTAAATTCTTTTTATAAGGAAAAACATATTTCAAAAGCTTTTTCCAAAGTGAAAAATTAAAGTGCTTGCTGTATTCCAGCTCATCAAAACGCATGCGGTGCTGTCACTCCTTGCTAATAAACTCATCAATAGCGTCATTCTATGCGGTAAATAATATGTGAAAAGCATGTTATACTATTCCGGCCAGCTCTTCCTCCAGGGAATTCTGAATAAGCCATACCCTCCTGTAAAGGCCGTCCTGTTTTATCAGCTCCTCATGAGTGCCTGATTGTGTAATTTTGCCTTTGTCAAGCACAAATATAACATCAGCTTCGGCCAGCGTGGTTATCCTATGGGAAATTATTATTGTAGTCACATTTTTTCTTCTTTCTCTTAAAGCTTTACGTATTGCTGCGTCGGTTTCCATATCAACAGCGCTCAGGGAGTCGTCAAATATCAGAATGGGCACATCCCTGATTATCGTCCTGGCAATGGACAATCTCTGTCTCTGTCCGCCGGAAAGCGTTACACCTCTTTCCCCGACCAGGGTATCATAACCTTTTTCAAAGTTTTGTATGGTATTATGGATACATGCCATTGACGCAGCGGAAAAAATCTCACTGTCAGGCGTATTTGGCTTTCCGATGGCTATATTCTCCTTTATCGTTTTTGAAAAGAGGAATGGTTCCTGGAGCGCAATTCCAATATTTCTCCTCAACCATTTCCTGTTGATTTTTTTAAGCTCAACACCGTCAATTTTAATTGTTCCACCCTGATAGTCATAAAGCCTTAATAGCAAATGCACAAGGGAACTCTTGCCCGAGCCGGTCACGCCGAGAATCGCGGCAGTCTGTCCCCTCCTTATCCTGAAGGACACATTATCCAAAACAGGTTTTCCCTCTTCATATTCAAAATACACATTGTTAAATTCAATCTCGCCTTTTATTTCAGGCTCGTATTCGTCTTGCCCGTCCGGTTCAACAGGCTCATCAAGAATTTCCTGTATCCTTGCAAGCGCCACAAAAGCTTGCCCCATGAAGGCTAAAAACTGCCCAAGCTGGCGTATCGGCCAGATAAGCATGCCGGAAAGCGTTGTAAAGGCAACCATTGTCCCAAGAGTTATGGTGTCCGAGATTGTCATATAAACACCCGCAAGCAATACAATACCGTACTGGGTCATGCACAACAAGTCTGAGTTTGACCAAAAAGCTGCCATCAAGCGTATAATCTTCATGATCAAGTCCCTGTATTCACGGCTTTTTTGATCAAACTTCTCAATTTCGAAACTCTGTGCCCCAAAGGCTTTTACCACACGCACTCCCGTCAAATTTTCCTGAAGAGTTGTGGACATGCTGCCCTCAGCTTCATCCGTCAATTTAAAAACTTTCTTCATGCTGGTAAAGAACTTAACGGTGAAAACCAGGACAACCGGCACCATTATTATCGAGACAGCAGTATACAAGCTATCAAGAGAAAGCATCATGATAAGAATATACACACATGAGACAAGTATCTGTATAATCTCAATAAGCTGTCCTGACACAAAATTCCTTACCGTCTCCACATCCGAAGTACTGCGCTGTATCAAATCTCCTGTTTGTGCCTTCACATGGTAATCATAAGGCAGGTGCATGATATGGTCATAAATTTTCTCTCTTATTCTTTTTGATGAATTTTCGGAAGCTACCGCTGCAAGCTTTACTTTAAGATACAAAAATATCCCCTGTCCGGCTGTCAGTACAACAATGATTGCGCATACAGCCGGCAAGTTTGCGGCAAGGACCTCCCTTCCCCCTATTTTATCTATAATCTTCAATACCCACAAAGGCAGTTCTAATGGTTCTTCACCGATAACAGAGTCAATTAACGCCTTCATAGCCAAGGGTATCGCTGTTGTGAAGAAAGCCGCAAAACAAACTGAAACAACCGCTCCGATATATAAATAAATGCTTCCCTTCATAAAATTTATAAGCAATTTCAGGTTCCTCAAGTTTTCCCCTCCAAAGAAAACAAAACCATAGGCTTTTCAACCTATGGTCCGTACTCAAAACTGTTAACTGTTTAACTTTGAGAAACAGAAACATAGGTCGCGGATACGGAATTAAAGCTATCAACAAAACGTACTTTATGAATAAACCCAAACATCTCGCGACCTCCTTTTCTTCAGAATGATTAATCAAAATTATTATTATTGACACAAATATTAATATACTAGATTCTTTTAAATAATTCAATTGCTTTTTATGCCTGTAATATGTTTTTAACAGAACATATACAAAGGCATCTTCATCTTATTAAATTATATCAAATCAACTTCTCCATTTCATCAAGGGTTTCTTTAAACACAACCATGGCATCTTCAACAGGTTTTGGAGTTGACAAATCCACTCCGGCCTTCTTGAGAAGCTCAAGGGGATAATCGGAACCGCCGCTTTTCAGAAAATCAATATACCGTTCCACTGCAGGCCGTCCTTCGCTGAGTATCTGCTGAGAAATGGAAACAGCGGCGGAAAATCCGGTCGCATACTTATATACATAAAAGCTGCTGTAGAAGTGCGGTATTCTCGACCATTCCATATCTATATCCCTGTCTATGACTATTTCATCTCCAAAGTACTTTTTATTCAGTTGATGATAAATGTCACACAGGGTTTGGCAGGTGATAGCCTGGCCTGCTTCAGCCTTTTCATGGATAATCTTCTCAAACTCGGCAAACATAACCTGTCTGAAGAGCGTGCCACGGAAACTTTCCAGGTAATGATTCAGCAAGTACGCTTTTTCAGTTTTGTTGTCCGTATTGCCCAACATGTATTTCATCAGCAGCGCTTCGTTTACTGTTGAAGCCACTTCCGCCACAAATATCTTATATTCCGAGTAAATATATGGCTGAGTCTTGTTTGTATAGAAGCTGTGCATCGCGTGTCCCATTTCATGGGCAATTGTAAATACATCATTAATTGTACCCTGGTAATTTAAGAGTACATAAGGATGAGTCGTATATGCTCCCCATGAGTAGGCACCGCTGGTCTTACCCTGGTTTTCGAATACGTCAATCCATCCCGACTTGAAAGCGTTATCAAGATTCTTTCCGTATTCGTCACCCAGAGGGCTCAACCCCTTCATCACCAGTTCAACTGCTTCTTCATAATATATATGCTTTTTGGGTTCATCCACTATTGGAACATACAGATCGTACATATGGAGCTCATCCAGCTTCAAAGCCTTTTTGCGAAGCTTTACATACCTGTGCAGCAGTCCAAGGTTCTTGTGGACCGTATCAATCAAGCTGTCATACACATCCGTCGATATATTGTCAGAATCAAGAGAGGCCTCAAGGCACGAGCCGTATTTTCTCACAGTGGAATAAAACCTGTTGGCTTTCACATTGCTGTTAAGCATTGAGGCCAGGGTGTTTTTATGCTTTTCGTATGTGCTGTAAAGGGCATGGAAAGCGTCCTTGCGTACCCTTCTGTCCTTGCTTTCAAGGAATTTAATATATCTGCCCTTTGTTAACTCAACTTCCTCTCCATTCTCGTCTTTTATGTAAGGAAACTTTATATCGGCATTATTAAACATTGTAAAAATATCGGAAGCCGCATTTCCCACTTCTGCCGACAAAGCCAGAATCTCTTCCTCACGCTGTGATAGTATATGTTTTTTCTGCCTGAGATTTTCATTGATAAAATGCCTGTAAATTTGAAGTTCCTTATTGTTATCGATAAAACTGTACAAAGTTTCCTCAGGTATGGATATGATTTCCGGCACGATAAAGGATGCCGCTGCAAAAACTTCCGTAGTCAGAGCCGTTGCCCTGTCAGTAAGCTCCTGATAAACTGCGTTTGCGTTGTCCTCGTCCCTCTTCATCCTCGCGTAAACAAAGAGTTTGTCATTAAGCGAGAACAATTCGTCCCTCAATTTCAAACAGTCAAGCAGAATGTCATCGCTTTGGCCAAGCTTTCCCGCAAATTCAACAATCTTTTCTTTAAGGAGCCGTACTTTCTTAAAGTCCTCCTCCCACTTGTCCAGGCTGTCGTAGATATCTTCAAGCTTCCATTTGTATTTTGGGTCAATATCCTCCCGCTTCGGAAGCGATTTCCCTTTTTTTGCATCCATTTTTCCCGTCACCGTCCTGTAAAATCTTTCTTAATTTTATATTCTACCACAATTTCTATTCTCTTATTTTCCAATATTTTCTATTCTCGTACTTCTATTATCTGTTCCCTGTTTTCTGTTCTCTTCTCTATATTATTACGGGAGACTACAGGTCTCCCCGCACTTCTCTCTTATCCTTTCTCTGGCTTCTGGCTTCCGGTCTCCGGTTTCCGGCCTCTGGCCTCCGGTCTCTGGCCTCCGGTTTCTGGCCTCCGGTCTCCGGTCTCCGGCCTCCAGCTCCCCTACTTCTCTCCTATCCTTGCTCTGGCCTCCGGTTTCCGGTCTCTGGCCTCCTGTCCCTCTGCTTCTTTCTTATCTTTTTCTGGTTTCTGGCTTCCGGTCTCCGGCCTCTGGCTTCTGGCCTCCGATTCATCTGTCTATCACCTTATGGATGAGCACAGCGGCTTCCGCCCTGGTAGCGTTGTCCTTCGGGGCTATGGATGAAGACGTTTTCCCTATCATTATTCCTTCTCCGTAGAGTGAAGCAATACTGGATAACGCATAGGGAGAAATCATGTTTTTATCCAGGAACTTTTCCAGAACGGAGTTGCTGTAGCTCGTCAAAGGCTTATCAACAGCCTTAAGGGTTCTTGCGATTATGATAGCCATGTCCTCCCTGGTAATAGGATTATCAGGGTAGAAACGGTCTTTTTCATCTCCGGAAATAATACCCAGGCTTTTTGCTGTCATTAGATCCTTATAATACCATTTTCCAACCTTTACATCTGCAAAAGAGCCCACTGGCGTCATTTCCAGGTTGAACGCCCTTACCATAAGGCATGTAAACTCAGCCCTGGTTATTTTATCATTTGGTTTGAAGTGGTTCTCGCTTTTTCCGGTAACAATTTCCCTGCTGGCGAGGTCTTCTATAGCATCCCGTGCCCATGATACGCCGTCGAGATCGGTAAAAGTCACCATTCTCTTTGTGGCCGTACTGGCAGTGCTGCTGTAATTCATGCCGCTTTTATTGTATGCCGCTACTCTATAATAATATACTGTTCCGGGATTTAATCCCGTATCCTTGTAATTAGTCACGCCGGCTGCAACTGTAGCAACAAACCTGAAGTTCGCTTCTCCTGATCTTCTCCTTTCTATCCTGAACCCCTGCTCGTTGGTGGAGTTGTCCGTCCAGGTAAGATTTATCTGCCTTGAGGACACAGCCTCAACAACAAGGTCCTCCGGTTCATGAGGTATGCCTGTGCTTACTTCAATCTCATTGCTGTAAGAACTGCTGCCCTGGCTGTAATTATATGCCTTCACCCTGTAAAAGTATTGCACATAAGGTACCAGTCCCACATTGGAATAACTTGTAGTGTTGGCAGGTAAAGTAGCGATTTCAGTCCATAAGCCATCCGTGCCAATCTTTCTCTCAATTTTAAATCCGTACTCGTTTGTTGAATTGTCCCTCCACGTTAATGTTACCTGGGTTTGCGACACAACAGTATAGTCCAGCCTGTCCGGAGGGTTAATTATTCCGACGCCTGCCGAAGCCGAGTTTGAATAGCTTGAGTAAATATTCCTTTCAGCGTCATAGGCCCTCACCATATAACTATACTGGATGCCGGGCTGGACGTTTTTATCCGTAAAACTTCTTACATTTTGTCCTACCGCTGCATAAAAGCTATAGTTAGTGCTTGAACCGCTTATATATTCATACCTCCATATTTCAAAACCTGTTTCGTCCAGTGAATTATCGGTCCAGGTCAGTTCAATCTCCGAATTTGCGTTCACGCTGGCGGTAAGGTTTGACGGAGCCTCAAGATATATGTTTGCAATGGCCAGTTCGTTTGAATAAACTGATTCGTTATCGTAACCCTTATACTTGATCCTGTATGTGTACAGTACATTTGGCACAAGGTTTGTATCATACCAGGAAGTGGTACCGGAACTTACAGTCGCAACAACAGCAAAATTGCCGTCTGCAACCTTCCTTTCTATAACATACTCGCTTCCTCCGCTTCCGCTACTCCAATAAAGATATATGGTGTTTGAAGGCAAAACGCTTCCATACAAGGTAACTGCCCCCAGCATGGTATAGCAGCCTTCTCCCGTATCATTATCCGGGTACGGCTTGGAATATACATAGGAATTGGATGGGGAGACTGCCCTTACCCTGTAAAAATACAGAGTATTGGCTGAAAGCCCGCTGTCTACATACTTGCGCACACCTGTAGCCAAGGGACTTGATGTCACAATTGCCCAATTCCCGTCGGTACCTTTTTTCCTCTCAATAACCGTCCTGTAGCTCTCCGAATCATGGTATGTCCAGTTCAACTCAATCTGGCTTGAAGACACCGGAGTAACCGTGAGCGAGTTAGGAGAAGTAATAACCGTTGTGTTGGTTGTAACCTCGTTTGAATAGGCGGAATTGCCTATAACATTGTACGAACGTACCCTGTAAGTATATGTATGATCTCCTGATACTGTATCATCGGTAAAATACGTAGTATCTGACGAAACAGTGCCAATTTCCTCAAAACTTCCTCCTGAATCCGTTCTGCGTTCAATTTTGAAACCTGAAAACAAGATACTTGTTTCATTGTTATTCCAATCCAGCCTTATCTGAGTGGATAATTCAACTGTAAGCCTCAAATTCGACGGGGGGCTTGGCACGCTCACTTTAACCGGGCACTCGGCACTTGCTGATACGTTATTATCGCTATCAAAAGCGACAATTCTATAATAGTAAGTG
>DULF01000161.1 GCA_012840535.1 Clostridiaceae bacterium | reverse complement strand
TGAAAGAGCTGTGAAAAGAAATGGTCCTACACAAGGGGTCCAGCCAAATCCGAAAACTGCTCCAAACAGTATTGAGCTCACAAATCCCAATTTATCAAATTTATAATCGAATCTCTTTTCTTTGTTTAAAAAGCCTGGCTTTACCACATCAAGAAAACTAAGCCCAAATATAACAATAACTATGCCGCTGACTTTTCTGAGTATCTCCTGGTTTTCCTTCAAAAGCCGGCCAATCGAGGTGGCTGCCGCCCCCAGCATTACAAATACCAATGTAAACCCTGCAACAAATCCCAGAGAATTGATAACCAGGGTATATTTATGCTTGTCTTCCGATAGTCTGCTTCCGTCATCAGGTGCACCTGCCAGATAAAAGACATAAACCGGTATAAGAGGAAGTATGCAAGGAGATATGAATGTAAGTATTCCCTCGATGAAAGTTAATATTGAAGAGTAAAAAGTCATATGGTAAATACACCGCCTCATTCTTTTATGCTGTACTTAAATTGTCATCTCTATGAAAATTAATAAACCCTTTGTTCATATTTACCACATTTCACATGGCAAATTCAAATATTATTATACAATATACCCTGCCAGGGTATATCCTAAACAAAAAAATAACGTAACTTTCTGCCGATTTTCTGAATATTATGAAATATCAATGTTTAAGGTGGGGGTTTTACCATGTATATAAGCGATGCTGCCGGGTTGGCAGGAAACAGAGCCAACTGCGGGAACTCAGAACTGCTGTTTTTCATACTTGTTTACCTTCTTCTTTTCTATGACAGCAGCTGTATCGGCATTCTGGCAAAAAAAAGATATATTAACAGCCTGCTTTTGCAGGGTGGCAGCCTGGAAGATTTAAACAGTTTATTTAAACGCGAAAAAAATGATACAGCACTGTTTTTCATTTTGGTTTTCTTGCTGCTGTTTTACTAAAACTCAACACTCTTATTTTTTTTTGCTTTTGGCGGTAACTTTTTCAACTTTTCATCATAAAATATACGGTGAAAAATTATGGGGGGTAGGATTATTTTATATGAGCAATTTGTTTAATAAAAAGCTATCGGAAATAATCGGCAAGGTGGATGAAAAGGTCTTGCAAGTCAAGCTGAACGCTGCGCTGGACATGCTGAAGAACGGCAATTTGGATGAGCTCGCAAAAAAAATTAACAAAATAGATAAAAATGAGTTATTGGAAAAAATTAATGAATTTGATGAGACAAAACTCAAAGAGTTGAATATTGACAAGCGAGAGCTCAGAAGCAAAATAAGCGATGCTGACCTTGCCAATTTACAAAAGCTTATTGGAGAACACGGGGATGAAATAATAAAGAAAATAAAAGACATTATTGGCTAAATTCTGAATATACTTTAGTAAAAGGCTTTGGAGGAATTAAAATGAGTGAGGATCTTAGCAAGAAAATAAAACAAATTACAGATGTTCTAAGCCAGGAGAACATTCCTGAAAATTTAAAAGGACTGTTTTCTCTACTAGCCGGCTCTGCCAACAGCAGTCCGGAAGACAAGAAGAATGAACCTTCTCCAAAAGCTGATGAAGCAAACACTAGGGAAGAAAGAGCCGATAAGAACGAACTTGAGGAAAACCTGGAAATGGCGCGAAAGGTAAAAACAATCATGGATCGGCTTAATAAGGTTAACGATCCAAGAATAAACCTGCTTTTGGCAATAAAACCCTTTCTTAACCACAGGAGGCAGAAAAAGATTACAAATTGTATAAACCTGCTTCGCGTTTCCAGCCTTGTAAGACTTATGGAGGAAGATGACAAAGAGATCCTTTAGGAAAGGGGAGAACAACAATGTCATATAGGAGATATCCGCAATTAAACAGAAGATATTACCATCAAAATGAAAGGGAAAAAAGGGAACCCTCAAATGAATTTTTCACTCCTGCTAATATAGACATCTCCGGCACGATTGACGACATACCCCTTCCGACAGATATGGAAGAAACTGAATTCGATTTAAAAAATGCCAGCAGGCCGTCATTTCTTGATTTTATCAAACGCAGAATACATATTGAAGAATTAATTCTCCTTGGCTTGATTTTTCTTTTGCTCGGGGAAGGTATAGGGGATGAAATTCTTATCATATTGCTATTGTACATACTTATAACATGAGAAATAATTATGGCTCACAATATAGTTATTGCAGTATGCTGCTGCCACAAAGCGGAGGTAAAAAACCTCCGTTTTTTTGATTTCAAGGGAACTAAGCCGTTTATGAATATTTTGATTTAAAATACAAAGAATACTTTTATGAATACTGTAAAACTGTAAAAGGAGGGTTATCTTGCGCAAAAAGATAATAATTCTCTTGGTTGTAACAGCCCTTTTAATTTCCAGTCTCATTGCAATCTATGCCATGGAAATCAATATACCAGACATGCTTCAGTATAGCAGGGCAGCCTTGTCATATTACGGTTCGCACGGCCAGGAAGTTATTAATATACAAACCAGGCTTAAAAATTGGGGATATTATGACGGTAATAT
>DULF01000019.1 GCA_012840535.1 Clostridiaceae bacterium | reverse complement strand
TTATTACAATAAGGGTGAGGCCGCATCCAATCTTTCAGCGGCAGGGAAACGATCTTACATGCGATATTCCAATAACATTTGTTCAGGCTGCTCTTGGAGCGGAGCTTGAAGTGCCTACTCTTGACGGAAAGATAAAGTACACTATACCTGAGGGGACACAGACCGGTACGGTATTCAGGATAAGAGGAAAAGGAGTGCCCTACCTGAGGGGCAGCGGACGTGGCGACCTATATGTAAAAGTGTATATTGATGTGCCTAAACGGCTTAACGAAAAGCAAAAGGCTCTGCTAAGAGAATTTGCCAAGATAAGCGGTGATGAAGTGCACGAACAGAGAAAAGGCTTCTTTGATAAAATGAGAGATGCGCTTGGGATGTGAGCGCCATAGGCGCGGGTAAGCTTTACGGCAGGTAAGAGGTAATGGGTAAGAGGTGAGAAGTGAGAGGTGGGAGGTTAGAGGCTGGAAGTTGGAGGCGCATTACAGAAGGTACGGAGAAAGCTCTACGGCAGGTATGGAGTTATAAGTAATAGGTAAGATGGGAAAGCTCCTTAAATGAATAAAAATTTTCAAAAATACCTATAACCTATAACCTTTTACCTCTAACCCGTTGCCGTAAGGCAACACCTATAACCTATTACCCGTTGCCGCAAGGCAACAGAAAGAGGGACAATGATGAAGTGGACGGAAGTCAGGATAAAAACTACAGGAGAAGCATACGACGCTATTTCTGAGATGCTTACATCCATAGGTGCGGGCGGTGTTGTTATTGAAGACCCGAAGGATATCAGAAAGGAAATTGAAAAACCAGGTACGCTTGATTATGCGGACAACGAGTTTTTGAATTCCCTGGGGGAGGATGTGACAGTCAAGGCTTACTTCCCGGAAAGTTTCAATATCAATGAGCTCAAGCAGCTTATAAAAGAAAAACTTTCTTATATTTCCAGGTTTTTGGATATTGGCAAAGGAAGTATTGATTTTTCGGAGCTTTGTGAAGATGATTGGGCTAATGCATGGAAAAAGTACTACCGGCCATTGCATTTGTCTCAGCGCCTGGTTGTCACGCCATCCTGGGAGCATTATGAAAGCAGGGAAGGCGAAATAGTAATCAGGCTGGATCCGGGAATGGCTTTCGGGACAGGTACTCATGAAACTACCCAAATGTGCGCAATAATGCTGGAAAAGTACACCGCAAAGGGAGACAGTGTAATTGATGTTGGATGCGGCAGCGGGATTCTGTCCATTATTGCAGCAAAACTCGGCGCAAGCCAGGTTACCGCTGTTGACATAGATGAAATAGCAGTTAAGGTGACAAAAGAAAACCTGGTTAAAAATAACGTGAGCGGTCATGTAACAGCTACAGTGGGAGTATTGGCTGATTTAAAGAAAAGCAA
Organism: Clostridiaceae bacterium; assembly: GCA_012840535.1. Classification (GTDB taxonomy): domain Bacteria; phylum Bacillota; class Clostridia; order Acetivibrionales; family DUMB01; genus DULF01. The sequence goes on along the minus strand of DULF01000019.1, from coordinate 7,191 downwards.
AGCGGATATTGTAGTTGCCAATATAATTGCAGATGTAATTATTGACATGGTAAATGTTTTACCGTATTATTTAAAAGCGGGCGGGCACTTTATTGCGTCAGGCATCATAAAAGAAAGAGCGGAAGAGGTCCGCGAAGTTTATTGCAACAGAGGATTTGATATAGTGGAAAAAATGGAAAAAGGCGAATGGGTGGCGATGGTATTTAGATGCCGAAGTTCTTTATAAGCGAGGAGAATATAACCGGTGGAAAAATCAGCATAACCGGTGAAGATGTCAACCATATAAGGAATGTATTAAGGTTGGAACGCGGCGACAACCTGACGTTATGTGACGGCAAAAGGAAAGATTATACCGTTGAGATAGAAAGTTTTGAAACCGGCAGGATTTTGACCAATATAGTAAACGTGGAGGAGAACAGGTCCGAACCTCCCGTGGAAGCAATACTATTTCAGGGTATTCCAAAATCCGATAAAATGGACCTGATAATTCAGAAAAGCGTTGAACTGGGCATCGGGAAAATATATCCCGTAGTTACAGAAAGAACGGTTGTAAAACTTGGCACTCAAAAGGATATTGAAAACAAATTAAAAAGATGGCAGAGAATTTCTCTTGAGGCGGCAAAACAATGCGGCAGGGGCATTATACCGGAAGTTAAAAATCCGGTTAGTTTTAAAGAGGCTCTTGCCCTTGCAAGCAGCTCACAGTTAGGTTTATTGCCTTATGAAAAGGAAACAGCCAAAAGCCTCAAGCAGTATTTAAGGACGGGAAATGTAATTAATAGCGTGTCAATAATGATAGGTCCGGAAGGAGGCTTTTCTGATAAAGAGATTGAGTGGGCGGCTATAGAGGGCTTAAACATGGTTACTCTAGGGCCCAGGATTCTCAGAACGGAAACAGCAGGTATAGCGGTTTTATCGATATTAATGTATGAATTGGGGGATATCTGATTACCGGAATTTTTATTTTTATAAGCAAAACGGAGTAATTGAAAGAAAACAAGAAGATTATATATAAAATTAAAAGAATTGCATTTAAAAAGTGAAGAAATGTGTTATAATATGATTAAATTTCAAAAAGTAAGCAAATAGCATCAGCACACGGTCAGAAGAGGAAGGTAACATGATTAGAAGCATGACAGGATTTGGCCGGGGAGAATCCCAGGAGGAAGGGAAAAAATTCCTGGTAGAGATTAAAACGGTAAATCATAGATATTTTGATATTTTTATAAAAATACCTCGTCAGTTATCATTTTTGGAAGATAAGGTCAGAGAAGCGGTAGCAAAGAAACTTGCGAGAGGAAAAATTGATATATACATAACGTTTGAAGACAGCGGGGAAAACTCAACATGTGTTTTAATAGATGAGGAACTGGCAAAAGCTTACGTGGAGGCTGTTAGACTATTAAGGGATAGATTTGGTTTGGCGGACGACATATCGGTTTCTTTATTAGCTAAATTTCCTGATATATTAAAAGTTGAGAAAACTGAAGATGATGAGGAAAAAGTCTGGCAGCTCTTAAAGACAGCCCTTGACAGTGCCCTTGAATCCCTAGTAAGCATGAGGGAAGCGGAAGGACGGGAATTGTGTTTAAGTCTTCTTGAAAGGGCATCATATATAGAGAGTATTGTTAAGAAAATTGAAATCCGCTCACCTGAAGTTGTAAAAGAGTATAAGCAAAAGCTGGAAGACAGAATAAAGGAACTTCTGCAGCAGAATATTATTGATGAAAACCGTATTGCCATGGAAGTTGCGATTTTTGCGGACAGGTGCAGCATTGATGAAGAAATTGTGAGGCTAAAGAGCCACTTGGTTCAGTTTAGGGATACCCTTGACTTGGATCAGCCGGTGGGGAGAAAACTGGATTTTCTTATACAGGAAATGAACCGCGAGATTAACACTATAGGTTCAAAAGCAAGTGACCTGGAAATTACCAGGAATGTAATTGAAATAAAAAGTGAAATAGAAAAGATGCGGGAACAGGTTCAGAATATTGAATAGAAGGAGGATATGAAATGAAACTTATAAACATAGGTTTTGGTAATATTGTTTCAGCAAATAGGCTTGTAGCTATAGTCAGCCCTGAATCAGCGCCGATAAAGCGGATAATACAGGAAGCGCGGGATAGGGGAATGCTAATCGATGCTACTTATGGAAGGAGAACCAGGGCAGTTATAATAACAGACAGCGATCATATCATATTGTCAGCTGTCCAGCCTGAAACTGTTGCCCACAGATTAAATGCAAAAGATATAGATGTAGAAGACGAAACAGATATTGAAGAATAGGGTGAACACAAAATGCCATGTAATGGATTGCTTGTGGTCCTTTCTGCGCCTTCAGGAACAGGAAAAGGGACACTGGTAAAGTTGCTAAGGGAGCAGGACGAAAATATCAGGCTTTCTGTATCAGCTACAACAAGGGAACCGAGAAAGGGCGAAATAGACGGTTGCGATTATTTTTTTAAAACTGTGGAAGAATTTGAGAGAATGATAAAGAATAACGAGTTGATTGAGTGGGTAAAATACTGCGACAATTATTACGGGACGCCCAGAGAATTTATTGACAGTTCATTATGCCTTGGGTATGATGTCCTTTTGGAAATAGACGTTGAAGGTGCGGCAAATATAAAAAAATTGTTTCCAGAAAGCGTTCTGGTGTTTATATTGCCTCCGTCATTTGATGAACTTAAGAAGAGGATTGTAGGCAGGGGAACAGAAAAACCCGAAGTTATTCAGATGAGGCTTGAGCAAGCCAAAAAGGAACTTGGGTATATTTCTATATATGATTATGTTGTTGTAAATGATAAAATTGAGGATGCAGTACAGAAAATAAGAAGCATAATTACAGCAGAGAAACTAAAGTATAATAGGAACAAAGATATATTAGCACAAATTGGCATGCAAACGGGAGGGACGTTTTGATGATTGAACCATCCATAAATGAATTGCTTGAAAAGGTAGACAGCAGATATACATTAGTGGTAGTAACAGCAAAAAGAGCAAGGCAGATTGCTGAAGGTTCACATAAACTTACTGATTTTAATTCCGACAAACCTGTAACCTTGGCAATTCACGAAATAAACGAGAATAAAATCACTTATGTGAGAACAAAAAGCGGCATTAAATAATAATAAATGGTTAGATACTAAATTTAGGAGGAACGTAAATGGCTGCAGAAAAAACAATGGAAAAAATTGTAGCACTTGCAAAAAACAGAGGTTTCATTTTTCCGGGCTCGGAAATATACGGTGGGTTGGCAAATGCCTGGGATTACGGACCGCTTGGTGTGGAATTAAAGAATAATGTAAAAAAAGCATGGTGGAAAAAGTTTATCCAGGAGAATCCATATAATGTAGGTGTAGATTGCGCAATTTTAATGAACCCGCAGGTATGGGTTGCATCCGGACACGTAGGGGGATTCAGCGATCCTCTTATTGACTGTAAGAACTGTAAAACGAGGCATAGAGCAGATAAGCTGATTGAGGACTGGAACAAGGAAAATAACATTAATATATCTATTGCCGGATGGAGTAATGAGCAATTAACCCTGTACATAAAAGAGAAAGGCGTAACATGCCCCGATTGTGGTTCTTCAAACTTCACTGACATCCGTAAATTCAATTTGATGTTCAAGACATTCCAGGGAGTCACTGAGGATTCAAAGGCAGAAATATATTTAAGGCCTGAAACTGCCCAGGGTATTTTTGTAAATTTCAAAAATGTGCAAAGAACCACGAGAAAGAAAATACCCTTTGGGATAGGGCAGATAGGAAAGTCCTTTAGAAATGAAATAACTCCAGGTAATTTTATTTTCAGGACAAGAGAATTTGAACAGATGGAGCTGGAATTCTTCTGCGAACCGGGAACAGATCTGGAATGGTTTGAATACTGGAAGAATTTTTGCTATAAGTGGCTGATAGACCTTGGCATCAAGGAAGAGAATTTAAAAATGCGGGATCATTCCAAGGAAGAGCTTTCACATTACAGTAATGCGACAACTGACATAGAATACAAATTCCCGTTTGGTTGGGGTGAACTATGGGGGATTGCAGACAGGACCGATTTTGACTTAAAACAACATATGGAACATTCAAAAGAAGATTTGTCCTATTTTGATCCCATAACCAATAAAAAATATATTCCTTATTGCGTAGAGCCGTCCGTTGGAGTTGACAGGGTCGCTCTGGCCTTTTTATGCGATGCTTATGACGAAGAGGAGTTGCCGGACGGTGACGTAAGGACTGTTCTTCATTTCCATAATGCATTGGCTCCTGTAAAAATTGCGGTGCTGCCGCTCTCTAAGAAACTTGGAGATGAGGCCTATAAAATATATGAGAGACTGATTAAAAAATATGTATGCGAGTATGATGAAACCGGAAGCATTGGTAAAAGGTACAGGCGCCAGGATGAGATAGGCACTCCTTACTGTGTCACTTTTGACTTTGATTCCCTCAATGACGCAAGTGTAACTGTAAGGGACAGGGACACCATGCAGCAGGTAAGAATAAAAATTGAAGAACTTGACAATTATTTTGAAAATTGTTTTAATTATTAGCTGTGAGCAAATAATATATTTAACCAATAAATGCTGTGGGTTTAAATTTATAAAAATACATAAAAGAGTTAGGAGGTAATGTATGACAAAGTATGTTTATCTTTTCAGCGAGGGTAATGCCTCAATGAGAAACCTACTTGGAGGCAAAGGTGCAAACCTTGCTGAAATGACAGGGTTGGGGCTTCCTGTGCCAAGGGGATTTACAGTGACAACCGAGGCTTGTACAAGATATTATAATGATGGAAAGGTTATCGCCAAGGAAATTGAAGATCAGATTTATGAAGCGCTGAAAAAGACTGAAGAAATTGTGGGCAAGAAATTCGGTGATCCGGAAAATCCGTTTCTTGTATCGGTCCGTTCCGGTGCAAGGGCTTCAATGCCAGGTATGATGGATACCATACTTAATCTGGGTCTTAACGACACGGTTGTTGAAGGCCTTGCGAAACTTACTAACAACGAGAGATTCGCTTATGACAGCTACAGAAGGTTTATACAGATGTTCAGCGACGTTGTTATGGAAGTTGAAAAATCAAAGTTTGAGAAAATACTTGATGAGGTTAAGGAGAAAAACGGCGCAAAGACTGACGCTGATTTAACAGCCGAAAACCTCAAGGAAGTTGTGAAGAGATATAAAGAGCTGTTTAAGCAGGAAAAGGGCTTTGACTTCCCGCAAGATCCCAAGGTACAGTTAATGGAAGCTGTAAAAGCTGTTTTCCGTTCATGGGACAACCCCAGAGCCATAGTTTACAGAAGGCTCAATGATATTCCAAGCGACTGGGGTACAGCGGTAAATGTCCAGGAAATGGTATTCGGCAATATGGGTAATGATTCCGGTACCGGTGTAGCGTTTACAAGGAACCCTGCGACCGGGGAGAAAAAGCTTTACGGCGAATTCCTTATGAATGCCCAGGGTGAGGACGTCGTTGCAGGTATAAGGACTCCGCAGTCCATTGACCAGCTAAAAGAAGTAATGCCTGATGTATATAACCAGTTTGTGGAAATTGCCGAGAAACTTGAAAAGCACTACAAAGATATGCAGGATATGGAGTTTACAATTGAAAGAGGCAAACTATTCATGCTCCAGACCAGAAACGGCAAGAGGACTGCGAAAGCTGCAATAAAGATAGCTGTTGACCTTGTCAATGAAGGTATGTGCACCAAGGAAGAAGCTATATTGAAAGTTGATCCAAAGCAGCTTGATTCATTGCTTCATCCAAATTTCGACCCTAAAGCCCTGAAAGCTGCAACGCCGATTGCAAAAGGACTGCCGGCTTCACCAGGCGCTGCTACAGGTAAAATATACTTTACTGCCGATGATGCGGTTAATGCCGTTAAAAACGGTGAAAGCAAGGTTATTCTTGTAAGGCTTGAAACTTCGCCTGAAGATATTGAGGGAATGAATGTCGCCCAGGGTATTCTGACAGGACGCGGCGGAATGACTTCACATGCGGCGGTTGTAGCACGTGGCATGGGAACTTGCTGTGTTGCAGGATGCAGTGAAATTACCATAAACGAAGAGGAAAAATACTTTATTGATAAAAATGGAAAGAAATATGTTGAGGGAGACTGGATTTCACTTGACGGTTCAACAGGTTATGTATACGGTGAGCAGCTTCCAACGGTATCTCCTGAACTGAGCGGTGATTTTGCTACATTTATGCAATGGGCAGACGAAATTAGAAAGCTTAAAGTCAGGACCAATGCTGACACTCCGCGTGATGCTGCGGTTGCATATAAATTTGGAGCTGAAGGTATAGGCCTTTGCCGTACCGAGCATATGTTCTTTGAGGAAGACAGGATTTTTGCCTTCAGGCAGATGATAGTTTCATCCGATGAAGAACAGAGGAGAAAGGCTCTTGACAAGATTCTTCCTATGCAGAGGGCGGACTTTGAAGGATTGTTTACTGAAATGAAGGGATATCCTGTTACAATAAGGCTCCTTGACCCCCCGCTTCATGAGTTCCTGCCTCAGGAAGACGAGGATATAGAAGCGCTGGCAAAAGAACTCGGCAAAACGTTCAATGAGCTTAAGTCATTTATAAAGAATTTGCATGAACTTAACCCGATGATGGGACACAGGGGATGCCGCTTGGCTGTTTCATATCCTGAAATCGCAGAAATGCAGACTAGGGCGATCATTGAGGCGGCAATAAACGTACAAAGGAAAGGTATAAATATTGTTCCGGAAATCATGATACCCCTTGTATGCGACTTGAAGGAACTTAAGTATGTCAAGGATGTAATAGTAAAAACCGCAAATGAGATTATTGAAAGAGAAGGAGTAAAACTTGAGTACAAGGTCGGTACAATGATAGAAATACCAAGAGCTGCTTTGCTTGCCGATGAGATTGCAAAAGAAGCTGAATTCTTCTCCTTTGGTACAAACGACCTGACCCAGATGACTTATGGACTGAGCCGTGATGATGCAGGAAGGATTCTTGAAGAATATTACCAGAAAAAGATTTTTGAATTCGACCCGACTGCCAGGATAGACCAGAGCGGTGTAGGCAAGCTTGTCAAGATGGCAGTAGAACTGGGCAGAAGCACAAGACCTGATATAAAACTTGGAATCTGCGGAGAGCACGGCGGAGATCCGTCATCTATTGAGTTCTGCCACAATGTTGGACTTGACTATG
>DULF01000160.1 GCA_012840535.1 Clostridiaceae bacterium | reverse complement strand
TTCAGAGGCTTTTAGAACCACATTACGCAAACATAAGAGGTAAAACCAAAATGGGATTGTATGCTTTAAATTACCAAGACCTGGGTTTCGATATAAAAATAAACGGAGAGCAGCCTGTTTCATATTACACAAATGGTATTTTTACCAGTATGGATCTGAATTTCGAGAGCGGACACGAATTTGACATTCCATCCGGAATTATACTTCCGGAAATATCACAATACAGCATCGAACAGGACGTGGCAAGGGTTGACGGGGATTATGGACTGAGGATAAGAAATACAGGAGATATTGATTTTACTTATACAATACCAGAAAACCTGAAAGTAACAGAGTTCTCCATTAAATTTGATACCTATATACCGCTATATGTTAAATATAATATTGAGGATATGAAAGCACGGGGCAACAATGTCCAACTGAAAGTAATGCAAAACAAGTATGAGTACTATCTGTATAACAGGGTATCGGACAGTTGGGAACAAATAGAAGACACTCATATCCAGTCTAAGAATATTGACCAGTATATTGATGAAAAAAATAAGCTGATTGTCCGTGCAAAAGTGGTGGAAATGGCTGATACAGAATCTGTTTCGCCAAATGAATATATCGAATTGGAAAGGCTGTCATATCCAGGCCTCCAATTGAAGGGGGTGGCCAGGTAATGCTTAAGATCACAAATCTTGTTAAAAAGTACGGCAGGTTTACGGCAGTTGACAATTTATGCATGGAAATCAGTGAAGGCCAGATTTTTGGTTTTGTCGGCGCAAACGGAGCCGGGAAGACAACTACGATGAAAATAATTGCAGGCCTTCTTGCGCCCACATCCGGTGAGGTCCTGGTTGACGGAATTGATATTTCAGTGAATCCCAGGCTTGTAAAAAGAAAAATCGGATATATGCCAGATTTTTTCGGAGTTTATGATGATTTAAAAGTTGATGAATACATGGATTTTTATGCAGGAATTTACGGCATTCCATACAGGGAAAGAAAGACTATTACGGACCAGCTCCTTGAACTGGTTGATTTAAGCCACAAAAGGGACTCGTACGTGGATAACCTCAGCCGCGGAATGAAGCAGAGATTGTGCCTGGCAAGGAGCCTCATACACAATCCCAGCCTGCTTGTCCTGGATGAACCGGCTTCAGGACTGGATCCCAGGGCAAGAATTGAAATGAAGGGCATATTAAGAGAGCTCAGGAATATGGGAAAAACTGTTTTAATCAGCTCCCATATACTTTCCGAGCTGTCTGAAATATGTACTTCTATTGGTATTATAAGCCAGGGCAAAATAGTAGCCTGCGGAACAGTTGATGAGATCCTGGATAAACTATCCCATACAGGAAGAGTAAAAATAAAGGTCAGAGAAAAAATGGATGAAGCTGTGAAACTCCTACAGGAGCAGCCTTCTGTCGGCAGGATTGAAATTAACGGAAATTCCATTGAGGCAAACTTTAAAGGAGATGAACAGGTACTTTCTGAAATTCTGAAAAGGCTTGTAATGAATGAAATTCCTGTGGTATCATTTACAGAAACAGGTGGAAGCCTTGAATCCGTCTTTATGCAGCTAACGGAAGGGAGTGAAGGCTATAATGCTTAATCCAATACTTGAAAAGGACATAAAAACCAAAATGAGAGGGTGGAGGACACCTGTTTTATTGAGCATATACCTGTTGTTCTTAGGTCTTGTTCTCTTTCTGTTTTTTCTGGCTAACGACCAGTTGTTTGATACCTATGGATACTCCAATTTTAATCCAAGAATAGCAGTAAACGCATATAATGTGATTGCCATTTTCCAATTCGCTTTGCTTATGCTGATTGTGCCGGCTATTACAGCTACGGCCATAAGCGGCGAGAGGGAAAGGCAAACACTGGACCTTATGCTGTGTTCCGATATTTCCACCTGGTCAATTATTTTGGGAAAACTTGTTGTATCAATAGCACACATAATGCTCCTGGTTTTTGCATCCCTTCCAATTTTGGGAATGGTTTTCCTGTTTGGTGGAATAACCTTCGGGGAAATAATGCTGCTGTTTTTATTCTATTTAATCACAGCACTGATGGTAGCGAGTCTTGGCATTTTTCTGTCAACTGTTTTCCGCAAGAATGTAACGGCAATTATTACAACATATATTTGCCTGGGGGCCCTGGCACTTGGCCCGGTTATTGTCTTCTTTATCTGGGGAGTATTTGGGTTAAGGAGTTTCAACGGCGAGATTACTTATAGTATAATCACGGCGTTTTTATTTCCATCACCGGGTTTCGGATTTTCTTCATTCTTTGCAGGCGGCCGGAGCAGTATTTTTGGAGGCATATTCTCTGAAATTATGAATTTAGCTGAGAGAGAAACCAGCTTTATTCGCTATCTTAAGCCGTGGATGATTAACGGTTTATTCAATATTATATTTTCCGGCATACTCATTTGCCTGAGCGCATGGAAGCTGAATCCGGTGAAAAGAAGAAAACGAAAGGCTAAGAAGGTGGATTGATTGAATATAAAAGATATTATAAGAATGCTTAGACCATTAAGGAACAGGATGTATTTCAATACCGGATTATTCTGCCTTTTTGCCTGTCTGAGCGTTGCCGGAGCAGTAACAACAATACTGGCATATGTTTCTCTATGGATACCGGTTCCTTATCTTGTACTCAACATTCTTTATATTTATATTGCTTTTACAGTTGCAAGCATATTTATTTCAATACTTGCAGCTCCAGGGATAAAAAGCCTCATTGAAACTGCTGATTCACTTGGGCTTAAAGAAAGGCTGATTACTGCATGGCTGCTAAAGAACGATAATTCTGAAATTGCCAGGCTTCAAAGACAGGATACGTTCAATGCGGTTTCAAAAACCGATTTTAAAAGTATCTATCCCATTCGTTTCCCTACAAAACTTGCAATAGTTCTTGCAGTTTTATTAGTTATTACTTCTGTTTCGTTTTTGATTCCAAGCCATGCAAGAAGAGCAGCAGGAAAGATGGAGAAATTACAGCAAGTTGTAAATGAACAAATTAAAAATCTGGAAAAAGTTAATGAGGAACTAAAAAACAATAAAGAACTTTCCGAAGCTGAGCTTAAAAAAATATTGGATGAAACAACAAGACTGGTTGAAGAATTGAAAAAGGCAAAGACAGAAGAAGATGCATTAAAAGCACTTTCCCGTACTGAAAACGAGCTAAAAAAACTAGATAAAAAGGAGCAGCTGAACAAAATTGGCAATGCATTAATGATGAATGACATGACAAGGGCCTTAGGTGAAGCCATAAACAACGACAGTTTAACAGACATGAAACAGGCACTGGAAAAGCTCATGCAGCAGCTGGAACAGGAAGAGATATCCAATGAAGAACTGGCGGAAATGCTTGAGCAGGTTGCAGAACAAACAGGGAATGAAGAAGTATCCGAAGAATTAAAGCAACTGGCCGAAAAACTGCTTTCAGACAGCAAAGAATCCCAAACAGGCGCACTGAATAATCTGGATGAAATTCTGTCGGGCATGATGCAATCCCAGGAAAGCAGCGGGTTGGGGCAAGCTATGGGACAACTTTCTCAGGCCATGCAACAAGCAAAAAGCAACATATCAAGGATAAGCAGCAGGTTACCCGCAAGTAATCAAAATAGCAGCAATTCTTCGGAACAGAGCACTGGAAGTGGAACAGGACAGCAAACTGCGCAGGAAAGCAGCAAAGGTGGCAGCAATGTCCCTCAGGGAGGACAGGCTGCAGGATCAGATCAAGCTGCCGGAGAAGGACTGGGAGCAGGCAAGAGCCCAGACGGAGGCGGCGGAGGAGCCGGGGAAGGCTCAACAAACGAGGATGCAGGTTATACAGGCAGGGAGAAACCCGGCAGCGGCCGCAAAGTTGGAGAAGGCTATGAAGAAAAATATGAGATGCTTTACGACCCGGACCATCTTGGCGGTTATACGGACCCAAGCTATGTCAGCGGGCATAAGCAGGAAGGCGGTACAAGCAATTTCACCGAGGTAGATAATATCCCTGTGCAAAAGGGAGCCATCCTGTCATACCGTGAAGTGCTGCCACGTTACAGCAAAGAAGCTGCTTCATATATAGAGAAAACTGATATTCCCGCTGCGATGAAGGAAATTGTAAGGGAGTATTTTAAGGCACTGGAGTAAGGTAAAAAGGAGTGGCTTATCATGAACATAAGTGAAAAAGATATATTGCATGTAATAGACACTGTACTGAAAATTGAGACGGAAGTTAAGAAGCAAATGGTAGGGCAGAAGGAGCTTATCCGCCAGGTGATTATTTGCATTCTGGCCGGAGGAAATGCGCTCCTAGAGGGTGTGCCCGGTCTTGGCAAAACCCGGCTTGTGAATACCCTCGGCCAGGTTATGGGTCTCAAGTTTTCAAGGATTCAGTTTACTCCTGACCTTATGCCCGCCGATGTTGTGGGAACAAATATCATAATCCGGGATAAATCGGACAGCGGAATGTTCAAATTCCAGCCAGGTCCTGTATTTAGCAATATAGTACTCGCTGACGAGATAAACCGTGCGACTCCAAAGACTCAAAGCGCACTGCTTCAAGCCATGCAGGAAAAGACTGTGACAGTTGCCAATACAACCTATAAGTTGCCGCAGCCATTTTTTGTCCTTGCGACGCAAAATCCAATAGAGATGGAAGGCACATACCCATTGCCAGAAGCGCAACTGGACAGGTTTTTATTTAAGCTTGAAGTTCCGTTTCCAACATTGGAAGAACTGGAGGAAATAGTTACCATGACAACAGGCAATATCCAGTTGGAACTTCAAGCAGTTACTGACAGCGAGGAACTTTTAAAGATAATGGAAATAGTTAGAGAAATACCTGTGGCAAAGCCCGTTTTGGATTTCGCTTTAAAACTTGTAATGGCTACTCATCCTGAGACACAATACGCGCCTGAAATTGCGAAAAAATATATACGGTTTGGCGCAAGTCCCCGCGGCGCTCAAGCTATAATATCAACAGCCAGAATCCGGGCCGTTCTTGAAGGTCGGTATAATGTGGCTTTCGAAGACATTCACTATGTAGCCTATCCAGCCCTGAGACACAGACTGTTTCTAAATTTTGAAGGATTGTCCGAAGGCTTGACGGCAGATACACTTATTTCAGAAATATTAAAAGAGTCAGGTAAATAGTTATGAGCCGGTTGTTTGACAGTGAATTTCTTAAAAAAATACAACAGTTGACTCTCAATACACGTTTTTCCCTTGACGGGGCTTCGGTAGGAAACCGTAAATCACGGAGCAAAGGCAGCTCCGTGGAATTTTCCGACTACAGGGAATATGCGCCTGGCGATGATTTCAGACGTATAGACTGGAACGCCTATGGAAGATTTGAAAAGCTCTTCATTAAGCTTTTTATGGAAGAAAGGGAAGCTCCTGTAACTATTTTTCTGGATGTAAGCAAGTCAATGGACTGGGGAGAGCCAAACAAAAGTATTGCATCCAGAAGGCTTGCCGCTGCATTGGCGTATATAAGCCTGGCCAATTTTGACAAGGTCTCAATGGTATGTGTGGATGACAGTATTCAGAAGATATGCAGGGATATCAGGGGCAAGAATTTCTTTTACAGAATTACAGACATGCTTGAAAATGTCCATTATTCAGGAAAAAGCTATATTTATCAGGCTATAGAAAGCTTTCGTATATTTTCGGGTCGTGGTATAACGGCGGTAATTTCCGATTTGTTTTCAAAAGGAGATTTTAGAAACCTGTTAAAACATTTAAAGTACTATAAACAGGAAGTGTACATCTGCCATATTCTAAGCCCCCAGGAAATCCAGCCTGCGCTAAATGAATCAGTAAGGCTTGTTGACAGCGAAACAGAAGAAGTTCTGGACATAACAGTAACACCGTCCCTATTAAATTCGTACAACAGAGCGCTGATCAACTTTAAAAACAGGATAGAACATGAATGTAACAAATGGGGCGCGCATTATTTTAACTTTTCTTCAGAACTGGCTATTGAAGAAATGGTAAAGGAAGTGGCTGAATATTGATTTTTCATTATCCGTTGGGGTTTCTGGCGCTTTTGGCCGTTCCAATAATCATATTATTATACCTGTTAAAGCAAAAACATGAAAATTATATAATTTCCAGCCTGCATCTGTGGCAAAATGCCTTGCAGGACATGGAAGCTAATGCACCCTGGCAAAAACTCAGGAAAAATTTGCTGATGTTTCTTCAGATTTTTGCTGTTGTTCTGTTGGCATTGATACTTTCAGAACCTTTTATCAGGAGCGGCAAAAGCAATGGCGGTGAAATCATGCTGGTAATGGATTGCTCACTGAGCATGCAGTCCACTGATATGAAGCCCAGCAGGTTTGAAGCAGCCAAAAGGGATGCGTTAGAACTGATTGAAAGCAGCCAGCCAGGCACAAAGTTTTCATTAATTGCATCAGGGAGTACGCCTTATATTGTGCTGCACAATGTTGATGACAAAAAAAGAGTGATGCAGGAATTAAACGCGCTAATACCGTCAGATACAGCGGAAGACCCGGAGGGAACAGTTGAACTGGTTAATTCGCTGATCCGCGAAAATTCTGAAATACAGGTCAAATGGTTCGGTGATGGAGCTAATCCTATGCCCGGCAGCAGGACAGAATACTATTCATATAACAGAAACGGCAATAATTTTGCAATTACCCTGCTTTCACACAGGAAACTGCAAAATAGCCGTGAAATTACAGCCCTAAGCCGCATCGCCAACTTTTCGCAGCAATCTGCCGAACTTGACGTCAGCCTGTATGCCGACGGAAATTTCTTTGACGCAAGAAGGATAACAGTAGATGCCGGTGAGAGTGAAAACATTTACTGGACAGGCATACCCGAAACCGTTTCAAAGCTGGAATGCAGAATAGACACGAAAGACATATTGGAAAAGGATAATTATGCGGGCATTATAATAAGTTCAAATAAGGTCAGCAAAGTTCTGCTTGCAACGGAAAAAAACATTTTCCTGGAGAAGGTTTTGAGCCTTATGCCAAATATTGAACTGTTCAGGACCGGCATTGATGATATAAATGAGCTTAAAGGATATGATCTGTATATTTACGACAGCAGCATGCCTGAAGAGCTGCCTGAGGACGGGCATATTATCCTTTTTAATCCACCTGGCAATAAGTACTTTTCTTCAGCTGGTAAAAGCGAATATACTAATATTCAGTTTTCAAAACATAGCTTATTTAACAATCTTGATTCAGATTCTTCTTTTAGCGCACTGAAAGCTGATTTATACCAGCTTCCTGTATGGGCTAATCCACTTATGGAAAATGATTCGGGAGTAACAGCTTTTGAAGGATACCTGGACAAAATCCGTATAATGGTATTCGGTTTTGATCTCCATGAAACAAATCTGCCTGTAAAGCCATATTTCCCCGTAATTATGACAAGAATAGTACAGGAGTTGCTGCCGGAAAGCTCCAATAGCATTTCTGCTGTTAACGCAGGGGATCAAATAGAATTATCCATAGACCCTGAAGCAGAAAAAGTATATGTGGTTTTTCCTGATGGTAACAGAAAACTCATTGCACCGCCGTTTCCGGCGGCAGCCTTTAATGAAACCACGCAAATAGGTATATATACACTCGAGCAGGAGTTGGAAAATAGTACATTACGGCAGCAGTTTTTTGTTAATGCTCCGTCCGAAAAAGAAAATGCTACAGCAAAAACCGCTAAAGGTATAGAGCAAAACGGTGAGATGGAGCAAAACTTAAGGTCATCCGGAGGATGGAGCCTAAAGACTGTTTTATTATGGCTATTATTACTAATCCTTTTAATAGAATGGTGGGTTTATGCCAATGGCATTGCAATTTGAAAATCCATGGCTTCTTTTGCTGCTTTTGCCGACAGCAGCATTTATGTATTACACAACAAAAAATATGATACGGTTGGCGCGCTGGAGACGGATTTCCGTAATATTCCTGCGCAGTCTTGGTTTCTTTATAATTATACTTCTTCTTTCGGGATTTACATTGCAGCAGGTATCCGGTATTACCACTACATTATTTCTTGTTGATTCTTCAGACAGCATAAAAGATAAAGAACAAGCTGCGGCTTTTGTAAGGGAAGCAATAAAAAACATGGGAAGAAACCATGAGGTAGGAATTATCAATTTTGGGGGAAATTCCGCCATTGAACTACTGCCGGACAGAAGTCCCTTTTTTGAGAATATACAAACGAAAATCAATCCTGCTTTAACCAACCTTGAAAATGCACTGTTAACTGCCCAGTCTGTCATGCCTTGGAATCACCAAAAAAGGGTGGTGATTTTAAGTGACGGACGTGAAAATGTGGGTAATGCGCTTAATCAGGTTAAGCAAATGAATTTGAAAGGATATGAAGTAAACATTTATCCGATAAGCCCGGATTTTCAAGCAGAGGTACAAATCCAGGAGTTAAAAGTACCGGAATCAGTACACATGAATGAGCAATTTGAGATTTCAGTTAATATTATAAGCAATGTTGATACTGAAGCTATCCTTCAGCTATACAGTGACCGAACTTTGACTGTGCAAAAGAAGGTTGCGTTGAATAAAGGGAGTAACCAGTTTGCTTTTACTGATAGTGCCGTAAACGGCGGAATGGTAACATACAGGGTTGAAGTAATGGCAGACCTTGATACCGTATCGCAGAACAACTCACTTTCTTCGTATACCTTTGTCAAAGATGTACCCAAAATAATGATGGTTGCCGAATCCGAGGATTCCTGCAGGGTTCTTGCGGAAATACTCAAGGAAGACATGAGGTTGACAGTGGTGAATCCTATGCAAGTACCAGTGGAACTCTCCGAATTACTCAAATACGACGCTTTCATTTTGGTTAATGTCTCTGCTGACAATCTGAGCAATAAATTCCTTGACAATCTTGAGATAGCGGTAAGCCATCAGGGAAAAGGGTTGCTTGTTACTGGAGGAGACAACAGTTATGGTCCCGGTGGCTATTATAAAACAACTCTTGAGAAAATTTTGCCCGTAAATATGGATATTAAGCCAAAAGAAGAGGACCCAAACCTTGCTCTTATACTTGTCATTGATAAATCAGGGAGTATGTCCGGCGGAGATTTCGGCATATCAAAAATGGAGCTGGCAAAGGAAGCGGCAATCCGGTCAACGGAGGTTTTGGACCAGGATGACATGATAGGGGTCATTGCTTTTGATGATGCTTATAAATGGGTGGTAGAACCTCAAAAGCTTGACAACTTGCAGGACATTCAAGATGCAATCGGTACAATTCGGCCTGGTGGCGGAACACAAATCCTTCCGCCGCTGGAAGTGGCTTATGAATCAATGCTGGCTCTGGATGCCGGGCTCAAGCATATAATTCTCTTAACGGATGGGCAGGCTGAAAAGGAAGGATATGAACCTTTGATAGATAACTTGAGGGAAAAAGGAATTACCCTGTCAACAGTAGCAGTCGGCCGCAGCGCTGATACCCTGCTCATGAAAGCCCTTGCTTACGGAGGAAGGGGAAGATACTATGAAACAGATGAATTTACAGACATACCTAAAATATTTGCAAAAGAAGTTTTCCTGGCAGGTAAAAAGTATCTTATTAACAGGACTTTCACCCCAAGGCTTACAGGCTCTTTTGAAATTCTAAAAGGTATCGATGCGGTTCCAAATCTTGACGGATATGTAACTACCACTCCAAAACAAACGGCAAATGTTGTGTTCGCAAGTGATGAAGATGACCCTATACTCGCGTGCTGGCAGTACGGGCTCGGAAGAAGCGTCGCATGGACACCGGATGTCCAGGGTATCTGGACATATGATTGGATGAACTGGAGTGGCTCCTCAAAGTTCTGGAAAAATGTCGTGTCCTGGATTATACAACAAAACATGAGCAAGGGATACACAATAGAAACCAGCATTGAAGGGCAGGACGGTATAATAACTGTAAAAACGGAAGATGATGCTTTTATGACGGCAAGTGAAGTCACAGGAACCCTGATAGGACCTGACGGAACAAAACAGGAAATAAAGCTTCTCCCGGGGGCTCCAGGAGAGTATACTGGGACATTCAGGAATCTCTTGAGCGGAGTATATATTGCAGATATTATCCTTTCGGGAAATGATGGGAGAAGCGAACATATAAGCACCGGTCTTATAATGCCTTATTCACCTGAGTATGATATCTTGTCCAACAATGATAGCAACACACTTATTCAAAAGATAGCATACGAGGGGGGAGGCCGTATATTGGAAGACCCTTCCCAGGTATTTGAAAGTGAGTTGCCGCCCGTTACAGGAAAAACCGATCCGTTTTATGCGCTTATTATAGTATTGCTGGTCCTGTTTATGCTTGATATTGCTTTTAGGCGTCTTAATTTTCGCTTTGAAATGTGGAGAAAAAAACTTGAGTCTGTACAAGCTTTAAGCAAAACTGCGGTTGGCAGGTTTGTCCATATTGTACGTACTTCTGAAAAAGGCTTAAAATTGAAAAATAAAATTAAGCAAATCGATGACAATAAAAACATAAATAACATAAAATCTGGAAGTGAAACCATTAAACATAAGCCAAAATCTGAAACATCCGAAAATAAAATAAACGTAGATTCGCACATTTCTCAGCTGCTGGATAAAAAACGAAAGTGGAAAAAATAATGAGAACATGTTTACATAATTTTCTACAAATAATTATTTCGCTGTTATTTTGATAAATTCAAAATAAATCAATCATATTTCATAATATTGTTACAATACCATCGAAAATTGGGGCAATAATAAATTTGAAAGGAGGATGATAAAATGAAGCTTTCCAGAATATTGTCATGTGCGGTCGTTGCAGCTTGTTTGACAACAACTATGGTTTTTGCCGCTCCTGGAGCGCCAAATATTCAAAAAACGCCGGGTGCGCCAGGTGAACAAAATATAGAAAAACCTATAAAACAGCAAAATGATAAAGATATTTTTGGAAGCAAAAATCATGACAACAAACATGACATGAAAAAATTCAAAGACCCTCTGGAAGCTCTGAAACAAAAAAAGGAAAAGATTCAGTCGATGCTTAAGGAAGGAAAAATTACAAAAGAAAAAGCTGATGAAATAACTGCGAAAATTGACAAAAAAATAAAGGAAATTGAGGAATTCAATAAATTAAGCCCTGAACAGAAAAAAGCAAATCTTACGGATAAATTTAAAGCATTTATTGAGAAACGCGTTAAAAAAGGAAAACTAACACGTGAAGAAGCCGACGAGATGATTAAAAAGTTCAATGAAAAGTTGCAAAGCTGGGATGGCAAAGGCTATCCGGATTTCTTTAAAAAAGGATTTGGATTTAAAGGACATCATTGTAACGATAAAAAATGCAGTTGATTAATAATAAGAAGAACAAATTAAAAAGAACGATTAGAAAAAGACAGACTAATTGGAGTTAGAGAATGTAAAATTTTTTGTGTAGATGAGTTAAGGGTCTCCTTCTCGGCAAAAATTAAAAATAATTATTGCTGAGAAGGAGAATTTTATTAAAACAAGCAATACTATTATTAACAAGTACAGTTTTTCTTTTGTCTATTTTATTATAGGCATAATCTACATCTTATTAGGCTTAGGTGTCAAGCGCAAGAGTATTATTTGTGTTATTTTATTGGTATTAATAAATTTCTCTTCTTACATAAATAGCTTGTTGTCGCATTTTAAGGGGACAACACAATTTGTTTATTTATATCTATCTTTTGTATACATTCTTGCAACTATTGGCATTTACAGGAATAAAGTTTATAAGGAATATTAGTATAAATAAATACTAAGGAGAAGAATGATATTGTGGCTGGTAATTTTCTAATTTATTACACAAAACAAATTCAGGATATTACATATGCAGTTTATTATACTTTTGTGATATAATTTAATTATAATTAATGCATAAAAAAGCAGGTGGTTAGTGTGAAATGGAAAGAGGTTAGAAAAATCTATCCAAACCAGTTTGTGAAGTTTAAAATTCTTAAGTCTCATGTTGAAGAAGACAATGAATATATTGATGAAGTTGCAGTAATTGGTCCGATTGATGATAATCATGCAACAAAGGAACTCCTTGCTTCACAAAAAGGTATATTGGTGTATCACACATCAAAGGAAAATATTGTTTTAAAAATTCGTTCGCGCATAGGTTTAAGGAGAGCAATAAGATAAGATATGAAAATTGA
Source organism: Clostridiaceae bacterium (assembly GCA_012840535.1). Classification (GTDB taxonomy): domain Bacteria; phylum Bacillota; class Clostridia; order Acetivibrionales; family DUMB01; genus DULF01. The sequence goes on along the minus strand of DULF01000160.1, from coordinate 1,092 downwards.
GTTAAGAGATGGTCTCTTATTTACGTCTATAGAAATTAATTATATGGGTAAATCTAAGATAATTGATAATATAGTGATTGATACAGGAGCTGCACAATCATTAATTTCACAAGATATAGTTGATGATATAGGTATCAAAGTGAGTAGTGACGATGATATCGTAGTATCGTATGGGATTGGTGGTAAAGAATTTGCTTTTGTAAAGAAAGTTGATTCAATTAAAATTGACAACTTTTCTATAAATAACTTTCCATTAGATTTTACATCATTTCAATACGATGATATAAATGGGTTGCTAGGACTTGACCTTCTAATAAAAGCAGGATTTATCATTAACTTAAAATCTTTAGAAATGTATATCAACAAATAATAAAAAATAATGAAACCTCCTCCACATTATACAAAATTTTTATTTTGTATAATGTGATTTTTAATTTCATTATGTCCTTTTCAAATCTATTACGCTACTTCTTTTTCTTTACTTTCTTATCTTTGCCACTATTCCATTATTGGATTTCAATAATTCCTGACTTGATATACGCACTAAGCTGTATTCAGAACCTCCACCGGTATATATAATTTCTTTTTCAAAAACTTTGGAATCAATAATAAATGTTGCATTATATCCAAATGACGGAACGCCTCCGCAAGGATATCCCGTTTTTTCAAGAATCTCGTCCTCTGTGGCAATTCGCGGCATTTCAATATTTAAAACTTTTCCAACTCTTGATCTGCTAACTCTGTCTTCGCCCTTAACAATCGCCACGATTAAATTGCCTTCATTATCAATCATACAAATATTTTTTACTAAATCTTCAGATTCAGCTCCAACTGCTTCTGCAGCTTCCTGAACAGTATGGCATGATTTTTCAAAGAACAATTGTTCTGCTTGTATGTTGTTTTCAAGAATATATTTTCTCAGTTTTTCCTCGTATTGTCTCATGTTCATTTCCAGTTTCCCCCAGTAATTTATTATGTCTTTTTAAAAGGTACATAGTCTTTATTAATGACTTACTTTTTAATAATTCATTGATTCTTAATTTCGTCTTTTATCAAACTAACTACATCTTCTATGCTTTTACCATCGCAGTT
>DULF01000018.1 GCA_012840535.1 Clostridiaceae bacterium | reverse complement strand
GTAAAATCAAAATACCGCTCTTATTATATAAATTACAGCTATTATAACCGGCTGATGCACCACATAAATCAAAAGAGTATTCCTCCCCAACCAGCTTATTATGTTAGGTTTTATTGAAAATCTAAATAAGCTTGTTTTTTTTGCATATAATATTTTTGCCAGCGCGTTTCCATACAAAAAAACGCCCATCCATGGCAATAACGGATAATAGTCGGAAGACGAAAAGTTCGGGCTTGTTATGCCAATAGGAAACAGAAAATCAAAGTTCACGCTGACGCCATCCAGGAGCAAGCCTGCGATTATCATAGCCGTCCCTAATAAAACGAGCAAATACCACTTCAGTTTCCCAAAGAGAGGGTACATCATCATGCATATGCCCAGAAAGTGAAGTATGCCAAACTTTATGCCAAATTCACTTCCGTACAGATGGGTAACTATTGTAATAGCCATTGCAATTCCAAATACCTTAAGTCCTCTTTTTAAATTACTCCGGCTAAGTGAACAGCTGATTCCCGAGATAATCATAAAAAGTATGGCGGAGAGCTTGCCGATGTAATAATTTATCCCGCTGCTGTAACTGACAGGATAATCCCACATGTCTTTAAGGTCATATATTACATGAAAATATATCATCAGCAGCAAGGCGATTCCTCTAAGAAAATCAAGTTCCCATATGCGGTTTGCGCTTTTTTTATTTTCCATGGGTTCCCTCACATGACATGTTATTGTTACTATACATAAAACTAAAGCCCTGCAACTTAAAGTTGAAGGGCTTTGGCTGCGGGACTAGGATTCGAACCCAGACAAAGTGATCCAGAGTCACTCGTGCTACCCTTACACAATCCCGCAATATTCACGGCAAAAGATATTATAACATCAAACAGAAACTAGTGCAAGAAGTTTTTTTTTATTATTTTCTTTCTACTTTTTTCTATATTAGCAGTTTTTATTCCTGTATTCCGAGGGTGTGCAGCCTTCCACGCTTTTAAACACCTTGCTGAAATAAAACTGGTCTGAAAATCCAAGCTGGGAAGCAATATCGCTAATCAGCAAATCCTGTCTGTAAAGCAGGAGCTTTTTAGCTTTCTTGATTTTCAGATTTATTAAAAACTCATTAAAAGTACAGTTCTTTGTCTTGCGGAATATTTTGCTTAAATAGGGCTGGCTTATGGAAAACTGTTTGCATATTGCGGCAATGCTGTTATCGCCTGCCAGATTGCTCTCAACATAATGTTCGATCCTGTCAACCAAATCTTTATACCTGGTCTTTATAATCTCCTCCGGAGCGCTCTTTTCGTTTTCCACTTCAACATTCATTTTTGTCTCAATCTCGTTCTTAATCCGGTTGAACAGTTCTTCTATTTTGTTGGGGTTAATGGGTTTCAGCAAATAATCAAAAGCATCATAGATAAAAGAATTACGGACATAATCAAAATCAGAATATCCGCTGACCACGACGCAAAAAGTCGGAAAACTCTTTTTTGCTTCGGAAACGTATTTAAGCAAACTGATACCGTCTTCTCCGGGCATTCTTATATCAGTCAATATAACATGAGGCTCGAGTTGGTTATACAATAAAATAGCCTTCTTCACATCATAAGCTTCACCAACCACTTCAAATTCCTTTGCCCGTTTCATAATGGCCCTTTTTTCACTCATTATAATCGCAGGTTCATCATCTACAAGCAGTTCCCTATACAAAATAGAATACCTCCTTATAAATCAACTGTATTCAATCTCAAATCTGACAGTTGTTCCTCCATATTCGTTCCCACATACTTTATATTTGAAACGGCTTCCAAAAAATATGGTCAAACGGACAATAGTACCTCCGAGTCCCATACCCCCGAATTGAACTTCCCTGCTTATATCCTCATCTGTGTTTAAAAGTTTTTGCACCTTTTCCCCTATGGCTTTCTTTGCCTCATCTGATATTTCATGCCCGTTGTCATCCACCTGTATAATAAGTTTATTGTCTTCCATTTTCGTTACAATGCGGATCTTAACCAGTTCATTATCCTCTAGGCTGTATTTGATTGAATTTTCCACCAATGGCTGATATGTGAGCTTTGGCAGAATATGGGGATATGCTTTATTGTCTGTTTCAAT